>JAHFFF010000159.1 GCA_023248095.1 Candidatus Omnitrophota bacterium
CGTTTACACCAAGCTCTCCCCACCATCGATCACGATGGTCTGTCCGGTGATGTGGTCCGAGGCCTTCGAAGCAAGGAAGATGACGAGGCCCGCCAGGTCCTGCGGCTTGCCGTAGCGCCGAAGCGGGATCCGGGCCACATACGCATCCAGCGTTCCCTTATCCTCCTGATAACGCCGAGTCATGTCGGTATCGAAGAATCCGGGGGCAATCGCGTTGACCTGGATGCCGGCCGGCCCCAGCTCGACTGCGATCACGCGGGTCATCTGAATGATCGCAGCCTTGGTGGCCGCGTAAGCCAAAGACTGAGGAACCGGCTTAAAAGCAGAAATGGAAGAAACGTTGATGATCTTGCCGGAACGCTGCTTGAGCATCACCTTCCCCACTGCCTTAGCCACGAGATAGGCGCCCGTGAGATTGACCTGCACAACCTTGTCCCAATTTACCTTGGTCAGGCGGACAAGGAAGGAGCCTTCCCACACCCCGGCATTGTTGATCAGGACATCAATCCGGCCGAATTCCTTCTGCGTCTTCTCCACCATGGCATTCACTTGGGCCTCGTCGCTGACATCCCCCGCCACCAGCAGGGCCTTGCGTCCATGGCCTTGAATCTTCCCGGCGGTCTCCTTCAGCGAATCGGCCGAACGGGCGTTGAGTGCCACGTGGCAGCCCGCATGCGCCAACGCGATCGCCATCGCCTGCCCAAGCCCGCGCGAGGCTCCTGTCACCAGAGCAATCTTGTCCTTCAGTCTAAAAAGATTTTCGTTCATCTCATCGCTCATGAGGAGTGCTCCGCCAGGTAGCGCTCGCAATCGAGCGCCGCCATGCATCCCCAGCCGGCTGCCGTCACCGCCTGCTTGTAGCGGACGTCGTGAATGTCGCCGCAGCCAAAAACGCCGGGCACCGAGGTCTGCGTCCCTTTCTTGAGAACCAGGTACTCTTTGTCATCCAATTCCACCTGCCCTTTCAAGAAGCCGGTGTTCGGCTGATGGCCGATCGCGACGAAGAAACCGCCGCAGGGAAAATCCCGCTCTTGTCCGCTCTTCAAATTCTTCAGTCGTACGCCGGTCACCTTCTTCTTGGCGGGGTCGTACACCTCCACCACCGCCGTATCGAAAATCCAATGGATCTTGGGGTTGGCCTTGGCCCTCTCCTGCATGATCTTGGAAGCCCGCAGCGTATCCCGCCGGTGAACCACGGTGACCTTCGTAGCAAACTTGGTGAGGAAGGTCGCCTCCTCCATTGCGGTATCTCCACCGCCAACCACCACCAGTTCCTTGCCCTTGAAGAAGAAGCCGTCGCATGTGGCGCAAGCCGACACGCCGTATCCTACCAGCGCCTTCTCCGCCGGGAGGCCCAGATATTTGGCCGACGCGCCTGTGGCAATGATGACACTTCGGGCCTGAAATTTTTGATCCTCCACCTCGATGGTGAAGGGGCGGCGGGTCACGTCCACCCGAGTGGCATCCCCCGTGATGAAGCGGGTCCCGAACCGGACCGCCTGTTTCTTCATCTTCTCCATCAGCTCCGGGCCCAGGACCCCCTCGGGAAAACCGGGATAATTTTCCACATCGGTTGTCAGGGCCAGTTGTCCGCCAGGTGAACTGCCCTCGATCAACAGGGGATTGAGATCCGCCCGAGCGGCGTAGATCGCCGCCGTCAGGCCGGCACAACCGGAGCCCAGGATGATCACGTTTTCCATCTCAGCCATGGATTATATTCTACCTCGAAAGATCGGGGCCAAAAGGGATACCATCTTGCGATGAATCCCAGGCGTACCTGCGAGGATATGCCCACCTTCCAGATAATTGGGGCCGCCGAAAAAATCGCTCACCCTGCCGCCGGCCTCTTGAATAAGGAGCGCACCGGCCGCGATGTCCCACGGCGACAGCGCCATCTCCCAGAATCCATCCATCCGGCCGCAGGCTACCCAAGCCAGATCGAGCGCGGCCGACCCGGCTCGCCGGATGGAACCGGTTTTCAAAAAAACCCTTCGGAACGATGAAAGGTAAAGATCCATGTTCTCCTTGGCCCTGAATGGAAAACCGGTCGCCAACATGGATTCCTCGAACGTGGAGCAACGGGAGACCCGGATCCGTTTTCCGTTGAGCCATGCGCCGTGGCCTCGCCGAGC
This sequence comes from Candidatus Omnitrophota bacterium, assembly GCA_023248095.1. Lineage (GTDB taxonomy): Bacteria > Omnitrophota > Gorgyraeia > 1-14-0-20-64-10 > 1-14-0-20-64-10 > JAHFFF01. Next base: position 2,133 of record JAHFFF010000159.1, read on the forward strand.
CGTGAACAGCTCCTCTCTCATCGGATCGTAAACCACGCCGATCTCCAGCACCTCCTTCCTGGCCAATGCAATAGAAACGGCAAACATCGGGAATCGATGCATGTAATTGACCGTTCCATCGAGCGGGTCGATGAGCCATTGGAAGGGATCGGAACCTTCGGTCGGGGCCGACTCCTCGGCCTTCACCGAGTGGGAGGGAAAGGCCTTCCGGATGATCCGTAAAATCCGCTTCTCGGAGGCGTGATCCACATCGGTCACCCAGTCGTATTTTCCCTTCTTTCGGATTTGACCTCGGCTGAGGGTGCTGATCCGTCCGAGCAAGATTCGACCCGCTGCCCGTGCAGCCCGCACCGCCACCTCGAGAGTGTGCTTAGAGTCCACCATCGGCCTTTAGATTTTGGATCAGGGGTTTGCTGGCCGGCGGAAATTCAAACTGGTCCAGCTCCGCAGGCCCGACCCAACGCCAGGCGGCGCATTCGATCGCGCGGGGCTCCCCTTCCACCAGCCGGCACTCGTAGCAGTGCAGACGGATGACCCGCACGGGGTAGCGGTGCTCAATCACCATCCGTCTCGTCCCGACCTCCACCCGGACGCCCAGCTCCTCAAGGATCTCGCGGGCCAGCCCGTTCTCCATCGTCTCGCCTGGGGCCAATTTCCCGCCCGGGAATTCCCAGAAACCTCCGAAGGAATCGTTCGGCAGACGCTGGGCGATCAGGAGCCGGCCGTCCTGTCGGATCACGGCCACGGCAACATCCAGAGGAGGCAGATCAGGCAAGGAGTCGCCCCCCATCGACCGGGAGTATCACCCCGGTGATGAAATCGGAACCCTCCAGCAGGAATAGGACAGCTTGAACGATATCCTCCGGGGAGCCGCATCGCTTCAGCAGCGTTTTCTCAATCGCCCGCTTCCTCTCCCCTGCGCTCACATCCGGAGGAAAGAGGATCGGGCCGGGCGCGATCGCATTCACCTGAACCGATGGGGCCAGCGCCTTGGCCAATCCCTTGGTCAAGGTGACCAGCCCCCCCTTAGCGGCACAGTAAGGAAGATAGCTGGGCCATGGAGAAAAGGCGGCCACATCCACGATGTTGACGATCTTGCCGGATCTCTGCCGCTTGAGAAGAGGTGCTACTGCCTGGGCGAATCGCCAAGGACCGGCAAGATTGGTTTCGATGAGATCGGTCCACTGCGCCTCGGTCACCTTCTCCAGCGGAGTGGGATAAAAGGAGGAGGCGCTGTTGATGAGCACGTCGATGCGCCCAAAGTGATCGTGGATCTCCCGAACCGCCCGCCGGACCTGATCTCCCTCTCTCTGATCCACGGGAACGGCCCATCCCCGCACCTTTTTTTCCCGGATGGCGGCCACCGTCGCAGCAGCCTCGCGGTGGGAGCTGAGGTAAGTGATGGCGACGTGGCATCCCCGCTCGGCCAAGGCCAGCGCGATCGCCCGGCCGATTCGCTTGGCGCCGCCGGTGACGACAGCCACCTTACCCTTGATCTTCATCGTCACAATTCGTCGAGCGGCCGGCGGCCGGCAAAACCGGATTCAAGATCGTGCCAGAACTGAATCCGATCCTCTCCATCCTTCCAGCAGAGATAGACGAGGGCGTCTCCCCGCGCCGCGAAGAAATCCACCAGCCCCGTGTCGAGATCCTTCAGCTGCCCGCCCATGGAATTCAATTGCCCGAGGATTTTCTCAAAGGCCTGCAGCTGTTGTTCCTGAAGTTGATTCAACCGCTCGAGCTCCTCTTGCGCCTTCGGGCTCACCGTTCCGTCCGGCTGAAGCCAGGAGAGCTCCTCGACCGCCTTCTTCGCCTCCAGCTGTTCCATCTCGTCGCGATGTTTCCGCAGTTGCCGAAGAATCTCGCGCACCTGCGGGAGCAGCAGGTTTGCCTCGTCAACGCTGAAAAGTTTCGGCTCCGGCCCCG
>JAHFFF010000160.1 GCA_023248095.1 Candidatus Omnitrophota bacterium
GAACCTGGAGCTTCTTGATCTGCTCTTCCTTCTGGCCGAGATCCGTCTCCCTTTGATTGCGTTTGACCTCCAGCGACTTGTACTTTGCCTCCGTCGCCTGCACCGCCTGTAAGACGCGGTTGTGCCCCTCCTTGAGGGCAGCCGCCTCGGCCGGCTTGGACTTCAAGGTCTTGCGCAGCTGGTAGATCTCGGCATCCAGCTTCTGCAGCTCGATGAGTACCTTCAGTTGATCAGCAATCGATACGGTTGCCACCCAGCTTGCTCCCTTCGGGTTCTCTTGTGCCGGGTATCCATGTTCAATGGGCGCAAGAGGACTCGAACCTCTGACCTCTACGATGTGAGCGTAGCGCTCTAACCGGCTGAGCTATGCGCCCCGAAACAAAAACCTATTGTAACACGGGCACTCCCATTCTTACCCAGCACGATGCGCTTGAGCAACCCGTGTTTTATTGCTGGACAGATATTGCATTATATGCAATTATATTGCTATGGAAGACAGCTCGGAATTGAACGAGGGAATCCGCAGGGAGGTGCTGCGACAGCTTTACGACCTGTGCATCGAGCAAATGAAACAGCTCAACGCCCGCGACGACGATGCCCGGGGGGAGAGTGACGACAGGAGATAAGGGGTGAGATCGGGGATCACGGGCTCGCTCCGGTGCAGGATCTATTTCCGTAGAGGGTCCCCTGTTCATCCATTGACCGCTTAATATTTGCCGCGTTGGAGTTGGCTGGAGCGGTATTGCCCGCTGCCCCTCCGTCCACACCGATGCAATAGCTCGCGCTGCCGCTTCCCGTTGTCCTGGGAGAGGTCACCGCGTAGGCCCCCATGGAAAAATATTGGCCTCCATTTAAGTCCTCCAGCCTCATCCCAACTCTCTCATCCGTCGGGGGTACAGCAGACATGGCCGAAAGGGATCCCGTTTGCGCAATCTTCCCCCGCAGGACGGTCCGGATGGTGCCGAGGCCGGCTATACCCTCGGAGGCCCGAGCTCGATCGATGTACCCGGTGTACAACGGCAGGCCCACCGCTGTCAGGATGGCCACCAAGACGACGACAAGCAGCAGCTCGATCAACGTGAACCCTGTGCGTGCTTGCGGGCAAATCAACGGGTAAGGGGGACCCACTGGCGATCCTTACCACGCACAGCGAAGAAGCCGCCCTCGCGGATCTCGCGGATGGTGTAGGGCCCCACAGTATCTCCCACCCGATACAGTTCCCCATCAATCAACACCATGGGTGCCCCTTGGGTCCAAATGATTCCCTGTAGAGCAAATCCGCCTGGCAAACCCGAAACGATCACAAGCTGGCCCTGCGCATCCACCAACGGCCCCATCGGGTCACGGCCGAAGACCGCGTCATACCCAACCCGCTCGGCAGAAGAGGCTCGGCAAGTATCGATTGCCTTGGAAAGTTGTTGGATGGTTTGCTCGTATTCCTGCAGCTGAGCACCCGCCGCGACGGAACCGAACAGGCAACACCCCATGAAGATCCAGGCTGCGGCCGGTCTCATGGGTTGCTTCCCAGGAGCGTAACAACTTCCAGGCTTAAATGGGGCTCCTGGCCCGTCCCCTTTCCGGGGGTCAACACCCAGGAATCGATCCGAAACCCTTTCTGGCTTTCCAGTTCATTCATCCAATACGCCAATCGGTTGAACTTTCCGGTGACCTCCATCTGCAGCGGGAACTGGGAAGCCTTCGAAGTATTGCCTTCTGTTCTTTTCACGTTCATCTTGTCGATCTGTACGTGGTGACGCGCGGCCATCTGCTGGATCTCATGAGTGGCAACCGCCATACTTGCCTTGGCGGAATGGGAATCCTCCAGGCCGGTCAGAAGCTGGGAGCCTTCCTTCACAACGGCCTCCAGCCTGGGCTGGAGTTCTTTCAAGGCCTGGATGCTATCCACCTCCTGATGTTGCACGTTCTGGGCGTTACGCAAATCCTGAAACCTCACTTGCTGGGGAGAGACAAGAAACCCCCAGACAAAGCCGTTGATCCAGGCTGGCACCAATACAAGGATCGAGATCCAGAAGCGGCGAGACCTTACCATCGGGCCACCCATTCATAATCCATGCGCTGCGCCCTACCCTGCTGCGTCTGCTGGGATGAGCTTGTTACCTCCAGGTGGGTCAGTCCCTGGCTGAAAACGGCATCGGCCTTCAAGATCCGCGTCCAATCTTCTGCCGGAAGGAGGTTGGGTGCCACAGGATCGACCAAACAGGAAACCCGAACAGTGAGGGACCGCCGTTCCCGATCGCCGGAAAGTCCTGTGATCCAAGTCCGCTCAGGGAGGGTCTTCACAAGAATCGCCAGTCTTCCTCCGATGGGAAACTGCTCCTGCTGCTGAGCAACGATCGCATGGAGCTGAGCGGATTCCTCTTTCGCTCGGCCATTCAGTGCTTCTATCTCCTGTTTGAGCGCAGCCAGCGTAACAGCAGAGGAATGACGCTGAAGTTCCGCTTGGATCCGGCGGCCTTGCACCTCTGCCAGTGCCATATCCCTCAGAAACCAGATCAGGATCGCCGCGTTGATCACCAGATACGCGGCCACTGCGCCGGCCACGAGATGGCGAACGCGCAACGAGGCAACCTCCTGATGGACCAGGTTGATGGAAAATCCTCGCCCCTTGTAGGGGCGCAAGGGCAGAACGGCTTGCACCGAAGCGCTCATTCCGACCTCCTCAAAGCCAGACCGATGGCAATGGCCAACTGCAGTCCTTTCGACTCTTCCAGCGATTGGCCTTGCGCCCCTCGGACCAGGTGCTTCAAGGGATTCCAAGACTGGATGGGCAGGGAAACCACCGATTCCAGGGACTGTGGGGAGACACAGCTGCTTCCACCACCCGTTACATAGGCAGCGTCGAGGGACCGCAGCCCGCATTCGGACCGGGCATAGCCCAGGGAATCGCGCACCTCGGTAATCCAATCTTTCTCCTGCCCCTTCCCGATGGCCTGCGCGCCCAATTGGAAATCTCTCAACAAGATGAGCTCATCGGGTCCCCTGGCGATGACCAGGTTGGTTGTGTGGGCCCCGACATTCAGGAGTAGCACGGTCTTGGGCTCAGGTTCGAGCCTGCCCTCCAGCATCCAATAGGCGTTCCAAAGGGCAAGCCCTTCCACATCCACAACCACCGGGTCCAGCCCCGCCAATCGGGCGATTTGGAGACGGGCCGCAAGCACCGGCTTGGGAACTACGGCAAACAACCCATGGATGGAACCGTTGGAGTAGGGAGGGAGAAGGTGCCCATCGATCGTTACATCATTCAAGGAGTAGTCGCTCAGAATTGCCTGCTCTGCTTGGAGGAGGACCGCCTTCTCCAGTTCCGCTTTCGGCATCCTTGGGAATTTAAATGGCTTGACGATCACTTCGGGGGAGGCCAGGCCTAAGCTCACCTGCTTCGCATGGATACCGGTATCGTTCAGAAACTTCCGGAGTGTCTCGGTGTAATCTTGACCCTCAACCGCCACAATGGCACAGCGCCCAAGGACAACCCTCTCCTGCGACGGCACCACCTCGACCACCTTCAGGGCCGCGGTGCCCATATCCACCGCTACAAGAGATTCTGTGCGCCAAAGACTACTCCAGATCATTCCGCTCCCTCCAGGAACCTCCCACAAGCCGAGTGGTCACCAGGCCATTAGGATACGTAACACCGGGCATGGGGGCATAATACATCGGATTTCCGTCATCCGTATAGAGGGTTCCCGCCCCCCCCTGTATTTCCACATTTTCTCCGATTAAAACCCCATGCAATTTAATGGGATTTAAGTCGACGGTCCCTGAAGAATAGATGCCGCCGAAAATCGTCACATTGGCGTCCGCATGGACCGCCCCATCGGAAATGACGGCAGGATAGGGAGGCGGAGCCCTGAGGGTGACGCCACCCCGGAAATCTGCCAGCTCTCCTGCAACGATAACGGAATCGGTCAGCGTGACGCCGGTCGCTACCAAAATGTTCCCAAGGCTGACGATCACCACATTATGACCGTTGCTGACCCCTTTGATTTCCACGTTATGATCGGAAAAGTAGTACTTGTCATCTTCGAATTGG
>JAHFFF010000161.1 GCA_023248095.1 Candidatus Omnitrophota bacterium
ATCGGGCAATTGGAGAACGTCTACCTTTACAACATCGACGACCTGCAGGGGATCGCTTCCTCCAACCTGCAGCTGCGTCTCGGCGAGATCGAGGCCTGCTCGGAGATTGTGGAGCGGGAATTAGATGCCTTCCTCGCCAGGTTCAATCGTTCATGACCGAGACACCCGCCCCAGCCACTCCCCCCGCACCTAAACCGCCGGCTCCCAAGGGACCGCTGAAATCGGCCCAGCAGGTGGAGGTGGATGAGTCGAAGGTTTGGAACCTTTGGTTCACCCGCCGGGAGTTTCTTACTCTTGCGGCCTGGGGGGCCTTCTTAGCAGGCCTGGGCGGCTCACTCATGGCCCTCTTGCGATATTTTATTCCGAATGTAACCTACGATCCCCCTTCTGTTTTCAAGATCGGAAAACCGGAAGAGTATATGGCAGGGGTGGTGGACGAGCGCTGGAAGAAGAAGCATCGGGTCTGGGTGATCCGGGATACGCCTTCTCAGGGCGGCGGCCTCTTCGTGATCTTCGCACGGTGCACCCACCTGGGTTGTACCCCCAACTGGCTGGAAGGACAAAACAAATTCAAATGCCCCTGCCATGGGTCGGGATTCCGGCGGGCGGGAATCAACTTCGAGGGACCGGCCCCTCGGCCATTGGAGCGATGCAAGGTGGTCCTGGCGGAAGACGGCCAGGTGTTGGTGGACGTGAACAACCGCTTCAAAAATCCAAAGGATTGGACCAAACCGGAGGCATACCTGAAAGTGTAGCTCGGAACAGGACATCAATGGCTGAACAGAAACCATCAAAATTGAGCGAGATTGCCAGGACGATCCGGATGTCCCAGATCTGGAAGTCGATCTTCCGACATAATTACCAGGATACCCCGCGCAACCGGGCGCTCATGATCCTTTCCAACGTTTTCCTCCACCTCCATCCGGTCAAGGTGCGGCCCGCCTCCTTGAAGTACCGGTACACATGGGGCCTCGGAGGATTAAGCTTCTACCTCTTCCTCATCCTGACCATCACGGGTGTCTTTCTCATGTTCTACTACCGCCCGACGGTGGAGCATGCCTATTGGGACATGAAGGATCTGCGGTTTGTCGTGTCGTTTGGGCCCCTGCTGCGGAACATGCACCGGTGGGCCGCGCACGTGATGGTCTTTCTGGTCATGTTCCACATGGCCTCGGTTTTCTACCGGTCGGCCTACAAGACGCCCCGGGAGTACAACTGGGTGGTCGGCGTGATCCTGCTGCTCATCACTTTCCTCCTTTCCTTTACTGGGTACCTGCTGCCGTGGGACCAGCTGGCGATCTGGGCGGTCACCGTCGGCACCAACATGGCCGCGGCCACTCCCATCCTGGGCGCAGAGGGTCCCTTCTCACTGGTGACGGCGGAGAATGACGCCCGCTTCATCCTGCTCGGATCCAAGCTGGTCGGCCAGGCCGGCCTGCTGCGATTCTACGTGCTGCACTGCGTGCTGCTTCCGCTGGCCTTCATCATCCTGGTATCGCTTCATTTCTGGCGGGTCCGGAAGGATGAGTTCTCCGCCGTCCCGCTTCCACCGAAGGAGGAACGGGCCAAGGGGGTCCGACCGGAAGAATGGGCCAAGGCGCATCCCGAGGTCCTGCAGCAGAAGGTCTTCACCTGGCCGAACCTGGTCTCTCGCGAGTTTGTATCGGCCGTGGTCCTCACGGCGATTCTGACCATCTGGTCCGTGGTCGCGCATGCGCCGCTCGAAGAGCTGGCCAATCCCAACAAGACGCCCAATCCCTCAAAAGCCCCCTGGTACTTCGTCGGCCTTCAGGAACTTTTGGTTTACTTTGACCCCTGGATTGCCGGGGTCGCCTTGCCGACGCTGATCTTGATGGGGCTGATCGCCCTGCCGTACGTGGACAAAAACCCCAAGGGAGTCGGCTATTACAACTTCCGGGACCGGAAATTCGCGGTGGGGATGTTTACCTACGGGCTCGTGCTGTGGTTCCTCCTCATCTTTATCGGCTACTACCTGCGCGGGCCGGGCTGGGAGATCTTCATGCCTTGGGAACCGTGGGATCATTTCCGTCCGACGTCCGGAGTGGGGCTGCATAATCTGCCCAACTGGCTGGGGATCCTCCTCCTGGGTGGCTACTGGGGAGTGGGGATGGTCCTGCCCAAGCTGGTCTCGAAAGATTTCACCAAGAAGCTCGGGGTGGGGGCAATCGGCTACACCGTGGTCATGTTCTTCGTGCTGGCGATGTTCTTTGTTCCGATGAAGATCATCCTGCGCAACTTCTTCGCGGTCAAATACATCGTTTCCTTCCCCGCATTCAACCTGAACATATGATGCACGCCATCTGATGAAGCGCAGCGTCTGGAACTGGCTCTTCCTCCTCTCCAGCTTCAGCCTCGGGCTCATGTTCGGGGTCCAGATGTGGCAGGAGCTGTTCCCGGAGTGGAGAGGATATCAGGCGGAGTATTACCGCCGGCTGGCGCAGGTGACCGGTGACCCTTCGAAGGCGAATACTCCCATCAAGGTCCAACAGATCCACCTGCCGGAGATGAAGCGGGTGGATCGCTGCATCTCCTGCCACGTCGGCATAGACAATCCGAAGATGAAGGACCAGCCACAGCCGTTTAGGACCCATCCAGATTTGGGGATCCACGGTTTTCTGGAGAAGCATCCCTTCGGAGAAATCGGCTGCACCGTCTGCCATCAAGGGCAGGGTCCGGCCACCACCAAGCTTCACGCGCATGGGCCGGTCCCCCATTGGGGGGAGCCGCTCCTGCAGAAGCAGCTGATCGTGGGCACCTGCGCCACCTGCCATCAGAACACCGACTCGTTGAAGGGGGCGGAGCGGTTGGTTTCCGCGAGGGCCCTGTTCCTGGAGAAGGGCTGCATCGGCTGCCACAACCTGCATGGCAAGGGGATGCTGGTCGGTCCCGAACTTGCGGAGACGTGGGGGAAATCGGTGGATCAGTTTGACTTCCGCTACGTGCACGGGGAGGAGACCGTCACCAACTGGGCGGTGAAGCATTTCAAGGATCCTCAAGCGGTGGTGCCGGGGTACCCTGCCTTGGGGATTCCGGAATCCTCCATGCCCAATTACGGCCTGACGGATGATGAGATCCAGCAGTTGACGGCCCTGGTGCTCAGCTTCTACTCTGAGGAAGAGAGCGAGGAGCATCCCATCCCGTCCCGGTTCAAGGTGGCGGGTTCGCAGAAACCGCCGGAGCCGGTCTACAACTCGAAGGTCGAACAAGGAGCCGCCATCTTCCAGAAATACGGCTGCATCGGCTGCCATGGGCCGCAGGGGCGCGGCGGCATCGGCAACAAGAACATGGACATGGGGGAGGAGGTGCCACCGCTGGTCTACGTGGCCGAAGGATACTCCAAGGAGGAGCTCAAAGAGATTATTCGGGAAGGCCGCTATCCAGGCCGCTCCGAGCGGGGAGGCGCCGCCCCTCCTCTCTGGATGCCCTCCTGGAAGGAAAAGATCTCCGCCGATGAGCTGGATGCCCTGGTCGAGTACCTCTACTCTCTTTTCCCGGCTCTATGATCTCCATCATAGAATCACCCTGCCTTCCTTGACTATCCTAGTGGCATCATGTACAAATGGGTGCAGGCACCGTGGAGATTCCCCCTGTTTAACCACCGGCCCTGGAATAGCCGAGCGGCCGCAGCGTTAATCCTTCTGACCTTAGCCTTCTGGCCTCAAAGAGCAGAGGCGACCGGAGCGAATTTTCTCTCTTTCAAGCAAGCCTACCCCAGCGCAAAGGGAGTTTCCTGTAAAACCTGCCATCAGGGCGCCATTGGGAAGAAGGGAGATCTCAACGCCTACGGAACCGCCCTGCAGAAGCTGAAACTTCCGAAGGATGCCAAGAGTCTGAAGGCTGATGATTTTCACGCCATGGATGACAAGGACTCCGATGGCGACGGCATCCCGAACGGGAAGGAGATCGAAGCAGGGACGAATCCCGGTGAAGGGAAGCCGGCCTCCTCTAAACTGCAAACGTATCTGGATCAGTGGATCACTCCTTCCGCGTTGGCCGCGCCGACCTCTGAGAAGGCTGAAT
>JAHFFF010000018.1 GCA_023248095.1 Candidatus Omnitrophota bacterium
CCGGATCACCAGGTTCAGGGGATGAACTACCGGATGAGTGAGTTCACCGCGGCGATCGGATGCCTCCAGGTGGAGCGTTTGCCGGAAATCCTCACTGCAAAGAGCGAATATGCCAGCTCCGTCCTGGATAAGGCCCATCCCTCCCGCTTAAGATTCCCGGAAGGGATGCGCTCCGGCTACTACAAGTACATCGTCTTCGAGCCGATCCCCGTTAGCACCGGAAAGGTTTACGACCAACCTTGCCACCGGATCTTGGGCCACCCGGTAGAGTTGCCGAACACCGATTGGGTCGCTAAGAACCACTGGTGCGTACCGGTCTACTACCAGGGAGGAAGAGCCCATGACTCCTCCGGCTCATGATTCCTGTGTGGTTGCCATCCATCAGCCCGAGTTTCTTCCGTGGCTTGGATTCCTGAACAAGCTGCACCAGTGTGACACCTTCGTGCTGCTGGACCACGTCCAATTCGAGAAGAACTATTTCCAGAACCGGAACCGGATCCGAACAGCAACCCCCCACGGATGGTCGTGGCTCACGGTGCCGATCCTGACAAAGGGGCGGTTCGGACAAGCGATCTGTGAAGTGGAGATGAACGAATCCACGGATTGGCGCAGGAAACATCTGGAGGCCTTTAGGCTGCACTATGCCAAGGCCCCTGCCTTCGAGGAGTATGGCCCCTTCTTGCAGGCCCAGTATGAGAAACCCTGGAGGCGACTCACGGATTTCAGCATGACCCTCATCGAGTGGATTGCCCGCTCCTTCGGCCTTGAGAGAAAGATTCTGCGAAGCTCTGAGATGGGAGTGGGTGGGGCGCGGTCCCGGCTTCTACTCTCCATCTGTGAAAAGGTCGGGGCAACGGAGTACTTGTCTGGGATATCGGGGCGGAACTACCTGGAGACCAACCTCTTTGAGGAGCGTGGGATTCGGGTCCGGTTTCAAGAGTTCCATCATCCCGTCTATCGGCAGTGCTATGAGCCATTTGTTCCGGGACTTTCCTCGATGGATCTGTTGTTCAATCACGGCGGCCAAGCGGGTGAGATCCTTGCCGGTGATCGCACACCGCGGATGGATGTCCTATTCACCTAGCGCGATGAAACACCGTAAAGTTTTGTTTCGAGTAGACGGAAGCCAAGACATCGGGATGGGCCACGTCATGCGATGCCTAACCCTCGCGCATGAGATTTCCCGGCGGGCCCCGATCGAACCCATCTTTGTCATGCGGGAGTTTCAGCACGGCGTTGAATGGGCCAGGCGGCAAGGCGTGGCCGTCGTCACCCTGGAGGCAAAGGCCTCCCCATCGGAGGAGGTCTCTTTCCTCCTCAGGGTGATCGAGCAGGAAAGAGCGGAGGCGGTGATCACCGATCTTCGCAAGCTCACCCCTGGTCTGCCGGTGGCCGTGCGCGAACGGGGCCTTCTCTGCATCACCATTGATGAGTGGGGTGGCGAGAGGATTTCGTCGGACCTTCTGATCAACGGAACGGTCGTTCCATCCTGGCACCGGTACGAACTCCAGGGGGAGGTTCACTGCTGCGTAGGCCCCGGGTACGCCCTCATGGATGAATCCTTTGCCCAGGTGCACGATCTGGAGCGGTCCGTTGGAGAGGGCACCAGGATCCTGATCGCCCTGGGGGGAGACGACCCATTTTTTCTAACCCGGAAGGCATTGAACGCCTTGGAACGTGTGGAGCGTCCCCTCTCAGGTACGGTCGTCATCGGGCCGGCCTTCACAGACGGAAACCAGATCCGACAGATGGCGGCCCAATGCAGGCATCGATGGGAGATCCTGGAGAATATCTCTGACATGGCGCGGCGGATGTGGGAAGCGGATGTGGCCATCACCGGCGGTGGGCTGATCGCGCTGGAGTTGGCCTGCACCGGCACACCCGGCCTCATCCTCAGCGAGGTGGAACACCAGCTTGAGACCGCTGAGGCACTGGAGCGGCACGGCGTGGCAATCCATCTGGGGTTGGGGACCACCCTGAGTGACCAGGAGCTTGCACGAAAGGCGGCTGATCTGATCGAGGATCGGGCTCGGCGGGCCACCATGCAACAAGCGGGGAAGGAGTTGGTGGATGGGAAGGGCTGCCAACGGGTGGCCGAGCTGATTCTGGATCGCCTGTCGCTCAAGGTGCCGGCATGAGGCAGGCTTGGCCGGAATTCCGACTGGATGGAAAGGTCGCACTCGTCACCGGTGGCAGCCGGGGAATAGGCCGGAGGCTGGGTCTGTCTTTTGCGGAGGCCGGCTGCGCCGTCATGCTGGCGGCACGGGATGCAAACCCTCTAACAGAAGTCGAGAAGGAACTCCGTGCGGTCAGTTCGCAGGTGGCCACCCTCCAGTGCGATGTCACCCACTCAGACCAAGTGAAGGCGCTGGTGGATGCAACCGTGCGTCGCTTCGGGACGATTCACATCCTGGTCAACAACGCGGGGATCCTAGGACCCATTGGACCCACCTGGGAGAACGATGCGAAGCAGTGGGAGGAGACCATTCGCGTTAACCTCGTGGGAACCTATCTCTGCTGCAGGGAGGTCCTGCCGGTCTTTCTGAGCCGAGGGAGTGGAAAGATCATCAATCTGGCCGGGGGAGGAGCCGCCTTCCCATGGCCAAGATTCTCCGCCTACAGCGCCTCCAAGGCGGCTGTGGTCCGCTTCACCGAGACCCTGGCGGCAGAGGTGAAGGATCACCACATTCAGGTCAACGTGATGGCGCCCGGGGCCAACGACACCGAGATGTTCCGCAAGGCTGCTGAAGCCGAGCCGCGGTTGCTGGCGGACCTTCCGGGAGATACGCTCAAGCCGGCGCGACTGGCTTGCTTCCTCGCTTCGGAGGCGTCGGATCATATCACGGGTCGCTTCATCCATGTCGACCAGAACTGGGACGAATGGACCGAGTCTGACTTAGCGGGGGACCGATTCACCCTGCGAAGGGTGTGAGGCAGATGCCGACGGAGTTACTTCGAATGATTCAGAGCGCCCGGCCGATTTTCGCAGATCGAGCGGCAGTCCTCCGGGACCTGGAGCAGGTTCTCTCCTCGGGTAAGCTGATGTTGGGGGAGTACCTCCAGCGATTCGAGGAAGCCTTTGCCCGATCGATCGGCTGCCGCTACGCAATCGGCGTCAACTCCTGCACCACGGCTTTGGAGATTACCCTGCGCTACCTGGAGGTGGAGGGTGCGGAGGTGGTCCTGCCGACAAACACCTTCATCGCCACAATGACAGCCTGCTTGAATGCAGGGGCGAAACCCCGCTTGACCGATATCCATCCGGACTCTCTCTGCCTGGACGCGGAGAATCTCTCCCGGGCGTTGACCGACCGCACCAAGGCGGTGATCCTGGTTCATCTGGGAGGTGGAATCTCGCCGGATCTGGCCGAGATCCAGGCCCTCTGCGGCCGCAGAGGAATCGCACTCATCGAGGACTGCGCGCACGCACAGGGGGCCTCATACTCCGGGGCCCGGGCCGGCGCACTGGGTTGGGCAGGCTGTTTCTCCTTTTATCCGACCAAGATCATGACCACCGGAAGCGGCGGGATGATCACCACGAACGATGAAGGGCTAAACCGCTTTGCCAGAAGCGTGCGGATCCATGGACGGGGGAATGAGGCGGAGGGAGAGACCGATCAGATCGAGCGTCTCGGTAACGACTGGTTCCTGGATGAGGTTCGCAGCGTACTCGGCCTGCACCAGCTGTCCCATCTGGAAGCGAACCTGAGAACCCGTCGGACCTTGGCGCAAAGGTACCGGGAGCTTTTGGCGCCGGCCCAAGGAGTTAAACCCGTTTCCTTCGCCGATGGCTGCGAGCCGAGCTATTACAAGTTCATGGTCCTGGGGGAACCCTCCCTCCCATTGTCATCGCTGCGTCAGGCCCTTTGGGAAAGACACCAAATTGAGGCGGAGACACTCTACCTGCCCCCCTGCCACCTTCAGCCGGTCTACCGCCGTCTCTTCGGAGGCAAGGAAGGGACCTTCCCGGTGGCAGAGTCCGTGCTGAAGCGGCAGATCTGTCTTCCCCTGCATGCGGGGATGACATCGGAGGATCTGCAGTACGTTGTCTCCGGCTTTGAGACAGAATTGCAGCAGGGAAGGAAGCGCTAGCATGCCGCCGATCCTCCAGATCAGAGACCGAGAGGTGGGCAGGGGATGCCCGGCCTTTGTCATCGCGGAGGCCGGCTGCAATCATGAGAACGATTTTGATCGGGCGAGAGAGCTGGTGTTGGCGGCAGCCCGGGCCGGGGCGGATGCCATCAAGTTTCAGACCTTCAACCCGGACACCCTCGTCACGCGGGACGCCCCCAAGTTTTGGGATATCCCAGGGCCTGGAAACACCCAGTACGAGGAGTTCCTTGACGCGATGACCCGTTTCACGCCGGAACAATACCGAGAGTTGATCACGCTGGCCCATCAAAACGGGATCCTCTTCTTCTCCACCCCCGGTGACGAGGCCTGGAGCGACTTCCTGGAGGATCTGGGAGTGTCCCTCTACAAGGTCGCTTCGATGGACATCACGCATCTGCCGCTCCTGCGACACATCGCCCGCAAGGGGAAACCGATCATCCTCTCCACAGGGGCCTCCTATCTGGAGGAGGTACGAACCGCGGTTGAGGCAATCCAGGGGGAAGGGAACGACCGGATCCTGCTCCTCCACTGTGTCTCGAGCTACCCCACGGATCCTGCGGAGGTCAATCTGCGGATGATGCAAGGCCTGGCCACGGAGTTTCCAGAGTGCGTCATCGGATATTCGGATCACACGCTGCCGGAGCAAGGGCTCTGCGTGCCGTCCTTAGCGGTGGCTGCCGGGGCAAAGGTGATCGAAAAGCACTTCACGTTCGACCGGACACGCCCCGGCTACGATCACGAAATCTCCGTGGACTACGCCGGGTTGCAGGAGATGGTGGCTCGATTCCGCGCGGTAGAGCGGGTACTGGGCGGAGCGACCAAGAGGCCCACCCCCTCGGAAGAGCGGGCGCGCCGCTGGGGAAGGCGGAGCATCGTCGCCAAGGTCTCAATCCCACAGGGAACCCGAATCACCTCGGAGATGGTGGCGGTCAAGCGCCCGGGCACGGGGATTGATCCTAAATTCATCTCGCAGGTGCTGGGCAAGGTCGCGATGACCGACATCCGTGAGGATCAGGTCGTAACTTGGGAGGCCATCGCATCCTGATGAAGGTCCTGGTGATTGCGGCTCACATGGACGATGAGGTGCTGGGGATGGGCGGGACGATCGCCCGCCATGTGAAGGGGGGTGACCAGGTCGCGGTCTGCGTGGTGACACAGCGGGCCTATGGCCACCGGTATACGGAGAGTGACGTCCGGGTGGAGAAGAACTCCGCCCGCACGGCCGCGAAGATACTAGGCTACCGAAGGCTTACCTTTTGGGACCTGCCGGATGAGCGACTGGATGAAAAGATCCTGAGCGTCATCATCCCTCTGGAGAAGGAGATTCAGGAATTCCGACCGGAGGTGGTTTACACGACCCATCGGGGAGACAACAACCAGGACCACCGGGCGGTTTTTCACGCGACGATGATCGCTTGCCGAAGCATCGCGCGTCGTCCCGTGCGCCGCCTGCTCTGCTACGAGGTGCCTTCTTCAACGGAGCAAGCGCCGCCGTTCCCCGAATACGCCTTTCAGCCAAACTTCTATGTCAACATCACCCAGACACTACCGAAAAAGCTCCGGGCGATGCGCGCCTACCGGAGGGAGCTGCGCCCCTTCCCGCACCCTCGATCCCTTCAGGGCCTAAGGGCCCTGGCGCAGAAGAGGGGTGTCGAGATCGGATTCCAGGCAGCGGAAGGCTTCATCCTGGTGAGGGATCAGTGGCGATGATCCTGGGGGTGACACCAGCTCGAGGGGGCAGTAAGGGGGTGCCCCGAAAAAATATCCGGACGATCGCTGGCAAGCCGCTGATCGCTTGGACCATCGAGGCGGCCCAGGCCTCCCGCTGCTTGGACCGTTTTGTGGTCTCTACGGAAGATGAAGAGATCGCTCAGGTGGCGCGGGCGTGTGGCGCCGAGGTGCTGCCCCGTCCGGCCAACCTGGCTGCCGATGAAGCGGATACCCTCTCCGTCCTTCAGCATGTACTTGCGAGCATCCCCGCGGAAATCCTGGTCTTGCTTCAAGCCACATCGCCCGTCCGCGACCCGGACCTGATCGACCGCTGCATCGACCGGTTCCTGAAAAATGAGACGGACTCCCTGGCAACCGGTTTCCTCTGCAGGACCCAAGAGTACGCTAAAGGACAGGTGCGGCGCCAGGATCAAGAAGGCTTCTTCGCAGATGATGGGAATGTCTACGTGATCAAGGCCGATCTTCTACGCCGAGGAGACCGCCACGGAGAGAGGATCGAGCGGATGCTCCTGGACCGGGAACAGAACCTGGATATCGATGACGAGTTTGATTTCTGGATGGCTGAACAGGTTCTTTTAAAGCGGGCCAAACGGCTTGGGGCTGCCCGATGTTCTTAGCGACCACAGCCCTCTCTGAATTTTGGAATGATCAGGAGGAGATCCTTTTCCTGGGCTCCTGGTGTCTCCGGTACGACCGGCGCTCCACGTGGAGTCGGCTGCGATATCAAATCCTGCCCAACCCGTGGGATGACCGGGACCGTTTCCACCGCGCTGCGGCCTACCTGGACGCCTGCGGTGAGCGAATCTTGGGACTCCTCACAGACTATTTGAATGCGGCCCATCGGGTGAAAGCGAGTCCCCGCTACTGGCGGATTCTGATCAGCCCTTGGCTCGTGCATCACCTGCACATTCTCTACGATCGTTACGTCCAGCTTCAGGCTGCCTTTGAGCAGTATGGCCCCCTGCGGAGCATCTGCCTGGATCCCGGTTATTTCCGCGTCCCTCAGGACAGCAATCAGCACAGCGACTGGGTGCTGGATGACCCCTACAATCTGCAGCTTTACTCTGAATTGCTCACCCAGATGGGCTACACCTTTCCTACCCGAACGCTTCCTGACTGGGAGAAGCCGACGAAACCAAACGCAACCCCATGGGGTGGAATCAGGCGGCAGGCCTTCAGGCATCTCCAGAAAACCGCCGTTTCGTTGCTCAAGCATCGATGGAAGGCAGCCCTGTATGAAACAACCCTGTCACATTCCTCGGTGTGGAAGATGGCCTGGCAGTCTGGATTCCGAGTACTGCCCCTGACCCTGCATGCCCAATGGCCCTCCCACTTCTCAAGGCCGGTCTTCGATTCTAGGCGAACTCAACTATCCTGTTTGCCCTTCCAAGATGAGTTCGAACGGCTCTTCTTTCGGATGCTCCCACAGGATTTTCCTTCGTTGTATCTGGAGGGATATCCCGCCGCCCGAGAGGATGTCTTGAGACGCCTGCCCAGCGAGCCTTCCGTCCTTCTCTCCGCGATCGCCTGGCATGTTCACGAACCGTTCAAATGGTTGGCAGCGGAATCCACCTTGAAGGGGCGCCGCCTGGTTGCGCTACAGCACGGAGGCGGTTATGGAGTTTATCGTCTTGTCACCCCGGAGCAACATGAAGAGCGGATCTCGGACTCCTACCTGGTTTGGGGCTGGGCAAATCAGAACGGGGGACATTTGAAGAACGTGCCGGCGCCGCAACTGTCTGTCTTGCCGCAGCGACTCCGCAGGGGCCCCTCCTTTCAGAAAAGACCCATCCTGTTCGTCGCCACAACGAACCCTCTCTATTTCTACAAGTTTTCCTCCATGCCCCAGGCAGGCCAAATGGAGGATTACTTCGAATGGCAGTTTCGCTTCTTCCGTTCCCTCTCACCAAGTCTGAGGAGTCGCTTCCTTTTCAGGCCCCATCTTCATCCTTATCCGCACGGTCTTCCGGAACGATTTTCCGAGCGGTTCCCCGATCTTCGGTGGGACAACGGTTGCACCTTCCATCAGAGCCTGCGGCGCTCCTCGTTGGCGGTGATCGATCACCCGAGCACTCCCTTCCTGGAGACGATGGCGGCCAACTGGCCCACGGTTCTCTTCTGGGATCCGCAGCGATGGGAAATCCGGCAGGAGGCGGAGCCTTACTTCGATGCCTTGCGTCGTGCAGGCATCCTGTGGGATTCACCGGAAAAGGCGGCTGCTCACGTGACCTCCCTTGAACAGGGAACCGATTCGTGGTGGCGGAGCGGCGTGGTTCAGACCGCCCGCCGAGATTTCGTGGAACAGCATGCCCTGACGCAAGGAGCCTGGTGGAAGGAGTGGGACCGAATGCTCCGAGAAGAAATCTCCTTGGCGGAAGGCAGAAATAGCGATGATTAGGATAGTCTCTGCACCCTGTCTTAGCCGCCCTCTCCGATTCGAGCGCTGGGTCTACCTCGGGAAAGAGGCAGACGGCTATCGGCGCGCCCGGGAACAGCTGGGGGCGGAGAAGGAATGGCCTTATGGGGAAAGGCTCCGCGAGGTGACCGAGGAGCTCCGGCAACCCTTCCTGGATTTCGTGGCGGAGGTTGGGGCATGCCAGAGGGATCCGATCACCTGGTGGTCAACCCGCTTCTCCTGGAAGGTCTGGGGGGCCTCCGATCTGTTTCTCCTCGTCTGCTATCTGGCCGTGGCCGAATCCTTGATGGAGGAAGCCGAGCGCCGGGGGATTGGGCTTGGCGTGGTGGTGGAGGATCCCTGGCTGCTGCGCCAACTCAGGGAGAACCTTCAGGGGAGAGATGCCGACGTCCATGTGCAGGGCAAGACCCTTCTTGCAGAATACGCCAGGTCCATCTTGGTCGGGGTGGGAAAACGGGCCTGGTGGCTTTACACGGTCCTTCGGAACCGTTGGCGCCAGGGACGGCTCTGGCCCCAACGGACGCAACCAGTTCCCGAGGGCCCGGCGGTAGGGATCTTCTCGTACCCATCGAGAAGCACCTTTCAGATTCCAGACATCTGGAGCGACTTCCATCTTCCCCAACTGGACCAGGTTCTTGCAGACCAGGGCTGCCAGGTCATACGATTTTCCCCACCGGAATGCGGTGGGTGGGAAAAGGAGCTGGCCGGGCGTTCTTCCTACGCGTACCCCCTCATCCTTTGGGCAACGGGAACTCGAGTGGTCCGTTCCCTGGGGGCCTTTTGGCGGCCCCGCTGGCCGGAGCATCTTCAATTGAAGGGATGGTCGATTCGGTGGTTGTGTCGTCGAGAGGGGTGGATGGAGATCGGTCGTTCCTCCTTGTGCACCTATCGGTTGTTCTACGAATGCTTGAACGGAATGTTGTCTCAGGGATCCTGGCGGTACCTGATCGCCTTCTATGAAAACCAGCCGTGGGAGAAGCTGCAAGTTCTTTCCGCTCGGGCTCACGGGGTGAAGACCGTCGGCATCCAGACAACTCACTTTTCCCGCTACCATCTCTCCTACGCCCTCGGCCGCGGGGAAGAGGGTCGCATCCCCCTACCGGATTGGATCGGCACCTCCGGGCCTGCTGCTCACCAACTGTTGCTAGACTGCGGAATCCCGGCTCCCATCCTGAGGCGGTGTGGGGCACTCCGATACGGTCATCTTGTTGAGCGCCTCCGCCACAATCTCGCTCAGCCATCCTCCGGCGCAAGACGTTCCAATGTCCTGGTGGTTCTCTCCATTGACCCGGTCCTGTCCCGCCATCTCCTGGAGGCGCTTCATCATGCCTTTCCGGATGGGGGGAGAGCGGATGGCCTGCATTTCACCATCCGGCCCCATCCCATGCATCCCATTCCGAGGCACTGGGTCCGGTTTCCGTGCACGCTGATCCCCTCCACCTTCGGTAATTTCCAGCAGGATTTGGAGTCTTGCGGGTTGATGCTTTTCACCGCCAGTACAGTCGGGTTTGAGGCGCTTGCGGAAGGC
The DNA here is from genome assembly GCA_023248095.1 of Candidatus Omnitrophota bacterium. Classification (GTDB taxonomy): domain Bacteria; phylum Omnitrophota; class Gorgyraeia; order 1-14-0-20-64-10; family 1-14-0-20-64-10; genus JAHFFF01. The sequence continues at coordinate 9,789 of JAHFFF010000018.1, forward strand.
AAACCTGCACTGAGGTACCGCTCACCTCGATTGTTTGATCTGGATGATCTGTACGGGTCATTCCTCCCTGTGGTCACCGATTCCAACCTGCGCGAGATGCTCCTCACCCAAGTCCAAGGGAAAAAATCCCCCTTCTCCAGGGAGGAAACCTTGAAATTCATTTCAGACCACTTCGCGCCGGTGGACTGGGAGGCGTTGGCCCAGCTTTTCTGTGATACAATCCCCCTTATCCCAGCCCAGCTCACAGAGGGAATCTTGACACCATGACAGTTCTAAAATCCAAGGCTTTTCTCCGAGGCACGATCCGGACCCCTCATTCAAGGCAAACCCGGCAGGGTTTTGAGGCGATGGACCGGAACGAACGGACGGCCGACTTCCCGCCCGATGTGATGGAGCAGATCCGGAACCTCATCACCCCATTTCTGCTCCGGGCCTACCCGGAGCCGGAGCCCTTTTATGAAAAACTCGGTCGGTGGCTTGGCTTCCCTCGCGAGATGCTTTTACTGGCCCCGGGGGCAGATGGGGTTCTTCGGGCGATTTTTGAGACATTCGTGGAGCCGGGCGAGGAGGTGTTGCACGCGGTCCCTTCCTATGCGATGGTCCCTGTCTACTGCAACCTTTCGGGCGCCGTCTCAAGGACCCTGGTTTTTCACGAGGATCTTTCTCTGCCGCTGGAGCAGATCCTTGAAGCGATCAACCCGCGCACTAAGCTGGTGGTCCTGGCCAACCCAAATCAGCCGATTGAGCGGCTCTACACGCAGGCGGAGTGCCGATCCCTTCTGGCACGATGCCGTGAACATCAGGCCCTCCTGGTGCTGGATGAGGCCTACCATCCCTTTTGTGATGAGACCGCACTGCCGCTGGTGAAGGAATACGAAAACCTGATCATCGTCCGCTCCTTCTCAAAGGCGTTCGGCCTGGCTGGACTGCGCTTGGGCTACGGGGTCAGCACTCGAGAAAACGTTCTGGAGTTGAACAAGGTCCGTCCGATGTATGAGGCAAATTCCTGCGCCCTGGCCATCGCCGGCTACCTCCTGGACAACGACCACCTGATGCGATCGTACGTTGCTCAGGCCGGCGAATCTCGGCGGTTCCTGAGGGAGGCCTTGGAGAACCGGGGCGTCCCCGCCCAGGGCAGGTACGGGAATTCCGTCTTGGTCACTCTCCCTCCGGACCTCTCCGCTCCGGAGGTTGGGAAGGAACTCCGCCGGAAGGGGTTCTTGGTTCGGGCCGAAAGCACGCCGCCTCTTTCCAACCATCTGAGGATCACCGTTGGCCCGCTTGAACAGGCCCAGCGTTTTCTCGCGGCCTTCGAGAACATCGTGGCCGCTCAAAACGCGCAGGGGATCCCTCGATGAAGGCCGATGCCTCGGAACAAACCACTGAAAGGGCCCTTCTAAAACTGAATCTGGGCAGCGGCACCTGTAGGCTGCCGGGATACTTAAGCGTGGACAACAACCCGAACGCCGGATCGGTCGATGTGGTTCATGACCTGGATCGGCTTCCATGGCCTTTTGAGGATAACTCGGTCGGAGAAATCGTGATGGATCACGTGTTGGAGCATCTGGAGGATACCCTCGGGGTGATCCAGGAGATCCATCGCATCAGTGCCGATGGGGCGAAGGCTCACATCCGGACACCCCACTTTTCCTGCAACTGGACCCATCCGGGTCATAAGAGGGCGATCGGGGTAGGGCTCTTTGATCACTTCAACCCCGAACTGGAGGAACATTATGGGGACTGCCGCTTCGAAGTCGAGCGTGTCGTGCTTCACTGGATGCGGCCCCGCTACCAGACCACCTGGCTGCGCAGGATGGTTTCGGGCCTGATCGATACGCTGGCCAATCTCCATCCGCGAATCTGCCAGCGCATTTGGTGCTACTGGGTGGGAGGCTTCGACGAGATTGAGTTCCACGTCCGAGTGGTGAAGCGATGATCCCCAAGGCCACGGCCAACGCGAACTTTCATACCGTCACGGATCAAGACGTCTTTGCGGTGCGAAGGGAAGACCCTCATTTTCAAGAATACCGGCGCCGCTGGGTCGAGTACCCGGCTGGCTTTACGGTGGGGAACTTCCCCATCCATCTTGACATCGAATCCACCGGGGTGTGCAATCTGCGATGCCCCTTCTGCGCTACGACGATGAAGAACTGGGGGCCAGAGACGCCTGGGTACATGAAGAGGGAGCTATTTCAGCAGATCATCGATGAAGGAACACGGGAAGGCCTGTACTCGATCAAGCTGAGCTTCCGAGGGGAGCCGACCCTTCACCCGCAGCTGCCCGAGATGGTGGCGTACGCCAAGGAACGGGGAATCCTGGACGTCTACTTCAACACCAACGCAACCCTGCTGACCGAGACCCTGGTTCACCGTCTGATGGATGCGGGGCTGGATCGCATCTCCATCTCATTTGAAGGAACCTGCAAGGAGGATTACGAGCCTCAACGGGTGGGAGCCGATTTCGAGAAGGTCGTGGAGAACGTTCGACGCCTGCGCCGGATACGGGATGAGCGAGGGTTGAGCATACCGCAGATCCGGATACAATCGGTGATGCTGCCGGAGTTGAAGAATCGTTTTCACGAATACGTGGAATTCTGGAGACCCAGCGCGGATGAAGTTTCCTATCTGGACATGAGGCGCGAGGGGCCTCTCGATGATCATCGGGGGCGGGAAGCCGGCTGGGCCTGTCCCTTTCTATGGCAGCGGATGACGATCCTGTGGGATGGAACCGTGCTGCCTTGCCTGATGCATGGGGTATCCGATTTTTCTCTTTTAAGCCTAGGCCGCGTCGGTGAGAGGAGCCTCCGAGAGTTGTGGCAGGGGGCACAGGCCACCCGGTATCGAAAACTTCATCAAACGGGAAAGGCCCACACCCTGGAGGCCTGTGACCGCTGCTCCTACCGGGCGATGGAGATCGAAAAACTTCAGGAGGCCGCACGATGATCTGTGCGCTCCTCATCGGACGGGACGGCAGCCGGGGGTTCCCGGGAAAGAACCTCGCTCCGGTGCTTGGACGGCCGATGATGGCCTACCCGCTCCTGGCGGCCCGGCATGCCCCCAGCGTGCAGCGGATCTATCTGTCTACCGATTCGCGGAAGATTTACGAGGTCGGGACCCAGTACGGGGCTCGGCACATCCCCCGGCCACCGGAGCTGAGCACGGCCGAAGCGCTGGGTGAGGAGGTGTTTGCCCACGGCTACCGGTTCATTCGCTCTGAGCTGGATGCGGAGGGAGAATCCTTGGAGCTGCTCGTCCTGCTCTTCTGCAACGCCCCGACCATCACAGCGGACCATATCGAAGCGGGGATCCGGATCCTCCGGGAGAGGCCGGAACTGGATTCGGCTGTTTCGGTCTCTGCTTACAACATGTGGAGTCCGCTCCGAGCCCGCAAGACCGGGAAGGATGGCCTGCTCCATCCTTTTGTTCCCATCGAGGCGATTGGGGACCCGACCACCTTGAACTGCGATCGGGATTCGCAGGGGGATGTTCTTTTCGCGGACATGTCCGTATCGGTCGTTCGGCCCCGCTGTCTGGAGAAGATTGAACTGGGCCTGCTACCGCAGCGCTGGATGGGACAGAAGATTTATCCTCTTCAGCAATGGGGTGGTTGCGATGTCGACTATGCCTGGCAGGTTGCCGGGGTAGTTCACTGGCTGGAGGCCCACGGCTTCTCGAATGAGAAGACCCCTTACGACGAATCGTTAGAGAGGGTGAGAATCAACGGAGGAAGCGAACCGGAGGGCAAATCATGAAAACCATAGTCGTGGGTGGGTCTGGATTCTTAGGGTCTCATGTGGCCGACGCCCTCACGGAGGCGGGACACGAGGTCACCCTCTACGACCTTCGCCCGTCCCCCCATCGGCTCCCTGATCAGCGATTTGTCCATGGGGACATCCTGGATGCGGAAAAGGTTAAAGAGGCGTTCCGAGGTCAGGAGGTTGTCTACAACTTCGCCGGCCTTGCCGACCTGGACGAGGCCCATGAACAGCCGGTCGAATCGGCCCGATCTAACGTCCTGGGAAACACCATTCTCCTGGAGGAATCCCGCAGGGCAAAGGTCTCCAGGTACGTCTTCGCCAGCAGCATCTACGTCGCCGGCCATGCCGGAGGCTTCTATCGAGCCAGCAAGCAGGCCTGTGAGCTTTACGTTGAGGAGTACCAGCGCTGGTTCGGGCTGGATTTTACCATCCTTCGCTACGGCTCCATCTACGGTCGCCGCTCCGACCGAAACAACGGGGTGGGTCAGTACCTCCTTCAAGCACTTCGAGACCGTCGGATTGTCATCCGAGGCACCGGCGAGGAACTGCGTGAATACGTGCATGTATCGGACGTGGCTCGGGCAAGCGTCAGGATCCTGGAGCCGGAGTTTCGCAACCAACACGTCATCCTCACCGGCCACCACCCCCTCCGGGTGCGAGACCTGGCGGAGATGATCCGAGAGATGGTCGGCCCCGACGTCCGGATCGAATTTCAGCCGGTCGATCCCCTGCAGCGCCAAGAGGGCAAGACCACCCACTATACGATCACCCCTTATTCCTTCCGTCCGCAGATCGCAAAAAAGCTGGTCAGCAACTATTACGTAGACATGGGCCAAGGGCTCATCGACTGCCTGGAAGAGATGCACGCCGCCCTGCAATCTCCCACCTCTTCAAGCTGGGAGCCCACCGGAAACCCGCGCTGACCCATGTCGGAACGAAGGGTCTTGATTACAGGCGGAACGGGCCTTCTGGGGAAGAGCCTCCTGGAAACGGCCCCCGCTGGTATTCGCTTCTTTGCCACCCATCATCGGCTGGAGCCTCCGGAGTGCTGGCGGAACCGATTCCGACAACTGGACATTCGCCAGTCGGCAAGGGTCGATTCCCTGTTTTCCGAGATAAAACCGGAGGTGGTCATTCATACCGCCTCCATCGGAGGAGTGGACGAAGCCGAGCAGGACCCAGAGTCCGTGCATGCCGTGAACGTAGGAGGGACCCAAGCGATCCTTCGGGCCTGTCAGGGCGCAGGTGCGACTTTCATCTTCATCTCCTCGAATGCCGTTTTTGACGGGACCCACCCTCCTTACCGCGAAGATTCTCCTCTCCAGGCGGTCAATCGCTATGGGCAGATCAAGATTGAAGCCGAACGGCTGGTCCGCTTGAGCGGCGTCCCTTATCTGATCGTCCGTCCCATCTTGATGTACGGCTGGCCGGGGAAGGGGGGACGAGAGAATGTGGTGACCCGCTGGCTCAAATCATTGGAAAGGAGGGAGCCGGTGGAGGTCGCGGAGGACATTGTCAGCATGCCTCTTTGGGTAGGCGATTGCGCCCGCACCATTTGGGGTGGCCTCCTCGAGCGCCGGATGGGCGTTGTGCACGTCGCAGGAAGGGACCGGGTGAATCTGGTGCTGTTCGCCCAGGAGGTCTGCCGCGTCTTTGGCCACGACGAGCACCTGATCGCGCCGGTCTCCAGTCAGCGGTGGGTTCATCTGGCGCCCCGTCCTCGTGACACCTCCTTTGAAACAACACGGATGCGGCAGGTGTTCGGGGTGGAGCCTGTAGGAATTCGAGAAGGCCTTACCCTGATGCGGGAAAGTCGTGCCTCTGTCGAAGTAGGTCCCGCCGCGATCTCGGGCCAAGATCTTTAGCGGTCTCTGCCGTGCGGATCCTTCTGGTAGGCCACTCGCTGCTGAGCCCCTGGATGGGTTACACCGATCATGCCCTGAAGCGTTTGGGACACACGGTGAGGCGTTTCTACTGCACCAACCTCCTCCTGGACCGATTGACCCTCTCTGGAGACAAGGATCCCGCAGCGAAAAAATCAGGCTCCAAAACCGGCCTGCAGGGGCTGCGCGACCACTGGCACCTCTCAAGGGACCGACGTCTCATCCGCGCGGCGTGCGCCTTCAGGCCGGATCTCATCTTAGTCCTCTGGGGAAACACCCTCTCTCCCGAGTTGCTGTCTTCCCTCAAGAAAGAAACCGGGGCCCGCCTCGCCACGTGGTGGGTGGATGATCCTTTCCGACACCGAGCAGAGAGGCTGATTTCCCTTTACGATTTCTTCTTCATTTTTGATCGTTCGTATCTTGCATCTTTGGAAGCAGCAGGTGCGCAGAACGCTCGGTTTCTTCCGTGTGCCTGCGATGAAAGTGTCTATTTCCCAAGGCGGCTGACCCGCCGAGAACAGGCCCAATACGGCAGCGATGTAGCGCTGGTGGCCTGGTACTATCCCGACCGGGCCCGCGTTGTAGAAGCACTCACCGGTGCAGACCTGAAAATCTGGGGCAGGGGATGGCCCCGTCTGTGGGTGCAACAAGATCGATTTGTCCGAGACGCGGTGGCGGCCAAGATCTACTCTGCGACGAAGATCGGCCTCAACATTCACTCCGATCAAAGCCGCCAAGGGGGGTTGAACACCCGTTCCTTCGAGCTGC
>JAHFFF010000162.1 GCA_023248095.1 Candidatus Omnitrophota bacterium
CTATCCGGAAGCGGAGTTTCACCTCCTGGCCTCTCCGCGCACGAGGGAGCTTTTTGAGAGCGATCCGCGCGTCAATCAAATTTGGATCTGGGAAAAGAAGACCTCGATCCTGGAGCAGGTACCACTCATCATCCGGCTTTCCCGGGGCGGGTTCGATCTCGTCGTGGATTTCCGGAATTCCCTCATCCCCCTCTTTATCCCAGGTGCGAAGCGAACGCCGCTTCTTCGCAAACCTCACTCGAACGGTCTCCATCGGGCGCAGTCCCATCTGGATTTGGTGACGGCGCTGGGAATCCCGGCCAGCACCGGCAGGATGTCCCTGCCGTTTGGTCCAAAAGAGGAGGCCCAGGTGAGTGCATGGCTCGAAACGGGACATCGCTGCGTTGTCATGGTGCCGGGGGCCAGGAGCCACCTCAAGCGATGGGGTGCGGAGAAGTTTGCCGCGGTGGCGGACCGCCTAATTGAGCGGGACCAGGCGCAGATCCTGCTGGTGGGGGAGGAACAGGAGCGGCCCATTGCAGAGGAGGTTAAGCGCCAGATGCGTCACCCGCCGACGGACCTGGTCGGGCGCACCTCCATTAGAGAACTGGGGGCCCTGCTGGCCGAGACCAGCCTGGTCATCACGAACGACAGCGCCTGCCTCCATGCCGCGGAGGTGATGGAGGTGCCGGTGGTGGCCCTCTTCGGACCGACGGATGAGAAAAAGTACGGCCCGCGCAACCCGAGGTCCGTCGTCATCCGCCGGCAATTGGTCTGCGCCCCGTGCGAGCGGGCGCTGTGCCCTTATGACCACGAGTGCATGAAGTGGGTCACTGGGGATGAAGTGTACGCCGCCGCCGCGAGGGTCCTGTCGTGGGGCAGGCCCGCATCCGGCATCGGCCGCCCAATTGGCCTGCGTGAGGAGTAGTTGCGAAGGAACGGGTTCATCCCTCAGTCTTCCTCTGAGGGGTGGATTCCGAGGGAAGTGGGAGAGGAGCAAACAGAGGATGCGAGAATTGTACCGCTCCGCGAGGGAATCGGCCCTCGCCCTGGGCGTCCTGCTGGCGGATGCAGGTCTGCCCCACGCCACCCCTCGCATGGTTACGCCGTTCATCCTGAGCTTGTCGAAGGACGAGGAGGAGTAATTAAACATGGTCTTCCGATCTTGAGAGAAGGATGGCTCAGCATCAAACGGGAGAGATCCCATGCTATGCGTCCACTCGGCTTCCTGTGGAATTGGTTTTCTCTCAGGAGTTCCAATCTCGCGTAGAGGCCTTGGAACGAGAGAGGCAGATCAAAGGGTGGAGCCGAGTAAAGAAAGAGGCACTTATTCGGGGTAAATGGGAGAAATTAAGGTGGCCGCCGGCGTCCCGGTCCAGTATTCACCAATGAGCATCCGGACCTATATCGATAACAGCTTGTTCCACTCGGTTCACGAATGGTCTGAGCACGATAAGAATTTAGTCGAGGCATGCAATCTTGTTTATGGAAACAAAGTCCAAGTTCTCACCCCTGAGAATTTCTTCACCCATTTGAGAAAAACTGAAGGCTTGCCTGTTCATCCTTCGACAATCTCAGGATGAGCGGTACTCCTCTATGAACACTACGCCGCATTTGATCGCAACGATCCCCATGTCTAAGGTATAATTTATGTAGCTACGTTTGTAGCTACATCTAGGAGGAGGGCGCATGGTTCAGTTTGTGAATATCCGGGAGATGAAGAACAGGTTGTCGGAGATCATCCGCCGGGCGAAGAGGGGGGACGTGGTGGTCACTTCCCGCGGCCGGCCGAAAGCGATTCTGCACGGGATCCAGGAGGAGGAGCTGGAGGATTACCTGCTGGCCCATTCCAAGAAATTCCAGGAGAGCTTGAAGGCGTCTTACCGGGAATACAAGCGCACAGGCGGTGTCTCGCTCGAGATCCTCATCGCCCAGACCGAAAAAGAACTTGCCCGCCTTCGCCGTTGAGTTTACCCCTGCCGCTCAGAGAGATTTGAAGCGGTTGGATCCGCGTGTGCGCTCTCAGCTTCTCCGGGCCTCGACTGTTCTCGCGCACGATCCGTTTCCCTCTTTGAGCGGGAGAATCAAGGTCCTTGTCGGGCTGGACCCGCGGCATTTTCGATTGAGGGTGGGGGATTATCGAATCGTTTACCGGGTGGAGGGTCAACAAGTGATCGTCGTGCGGGTCGCGCATCGCCGTGAAGCCTACCGGTAATTCTCCTCGGATACTGATCATTCGGACCGACCGGATGGGGGATGTGATCCTCTCCACGCCGGTGATCCGATCGCTGCGTGTCATGCACCCGGATGCATACCTGGCGATGATGGTGCGTCCCGAGCATCGGGAGCTGGTGGAGGGGAACCCGGACCTGAATGCGGTGATCCTGTACGACAAGGAGGGAGCCGAGAAGAGTTGGTGGGGAAGCCTCCGGTTCGCCCGATCCCTGAGACGGCACCGGTTCGATGCGGCCCTCATCCTTCATTCCACCAATCGGGTGATCCTGGTCAGCTGGCTGGCGGGGATCCGCCGACGCGTGGGCTACGCCCGGCGGTTGCCCTGGCTGCTCACCGATTCCATTCCCTACATCAAGAGGGAGGGAAACCGCCACGAATTGGAGTATAATCTGCATCTTCTGCGCCTGATCGGTCCTTCGACAGGCTCAGGACAGGCTATCGACCGAAATTTGTTCGTTCCGACGACGCCGGCCCAGGAGGCCAGCGTCGCCGCATTCCTTCGGGATCACCGGCTGAGCGGTTCGGAGCCGCTCATCATTCTCCATCCGGGGGCGAGTTGTCCGTCCAAGCGGTGGCCGGCGCGGCGGTATGCCTCCGTCGGGGATTACATGGCGCAACGGCGTGGCGCGAGAATCGTGGTGGTGACGGGGTCGGGGGAGGGTTCCTTCGGAGAGGCGGTGGTTCGCCGGATGAAGCAGCCGGCGGTTCCGGCCTTCGGGAGATTCAGCCTGGGTGAGCTGGCCTGCCTGTTCCGGAAGGCCCGCTGCTTGATCTCCAACGACAGCGGGCCGGTTCATCTGGCCTGCGCGGTCGGGACGCCCGTAGTTTCCATCTTCGGCCGATGGGGCGGGGGATTGAGCCCGACGCGATGGGGACCCACCGGCCCGAAGAGCGTCGTGCTTCATCACGACATTGGCTGCCGGCCTTGCCTGGCGCATCGATGCACCATCGGGTTTGCCTGCTTGGAGGCTGTGACGGAGGAAGAGGTGATTGCTGCTGCAGAGGGTTTGATATGAAACGTTACGGCTCCCTGATCCTGCTGGCGTTTCTTCTGGGCGGGTGCGGCCGGGCCGGGGTGTTGCGGACCCAGCCGGGTGAGACCCGGGCGGGAACGGCAGTTCCTGTCTCCATCGCCCCACCTCTTCAGTCGGTTCCCGTCGGGGAAGAGCTGGAGTACGACATCTTCTGGTGGGGTGCCCTAGTGGGAAAGGCTCAGCTGACCACTTCTTTGTCGGCAGATAAGAAATTGGTCCATCTGGAATTCCAGGCCGATTCCAATTGGTATCTCACCGCTTTCTACCCGGTTCATGTCCGACTGGGCAGCCTGCTGGACCCCGCCACCGTTTCCCCAAGACGATTCGAGTCTTACCTCAAACGTCAGTGGCGGGTCCATGCAAGTCTCATCACCTTTGATCCAGCCAGCGGGCAGGCTATCCACGAGCTTCCGGAAGACAAAGTCGTTACCGTCTCCATTGGGTCGAAGACACAGGACGGCTTGAGCATGCTCTACTACGCTCGCACCATGCCGTTCCAGCTGGGGAAGACGATCCCTCTGCAGGTGACGGCAGACGGAAAGAACTGGGCCTTGAACGGGACCGTCATGCAGGCCGGGATCATCCGGATCGGCAACTCCGGCTACTGGCCGGCGGTGGAGGGGGAAGTGGAGCTGGCCTATCCGGTCCCCTTCTTTCATGGGGCCAACGCCCGGGTCTGGTTCAGCGCCGACCAGGACCGCATTCCCCTGTTGGCGAAGATCCGTTCCCGCATCGGTCCTGTGGCGGTGGTCCTCACCCGCCGCTCC
>JAHFFF010000163.1 GCA_023248095.1 Candidatus Omnitrophota bacterium
GGTGGATCTTCCGAAGACACAGTTGCCCCCGGACCTTAAGCCGGAAGTGGGGCAGGTGTTGAACGGTACAGACCAAAGTGGGCACCCGGTCCGGGCCATGATCGTGGAGGTTGGCAAGGAGACGGTGAAGCTGAATTTGAACCATCCGCTGGCAGGGAAGACCCTCAACTTCAAAGTTAAGGTCGTGGATATCTCATCGGCTACTCAGCCGAAGTAACTGAAATCCGCAGCTGTTAGACCTACTCCGCGATAAAAATTTCCGCCTCCTCTGGCTGGGTCAGCTCTGTTCCCAATTCGGTGACCGGCTGATTCAGCTGATCCTCGTTGGGCTGGCCGCGACTCGGGCATCCGGTTCCACCCTCACCCTGGCGAAGGTGATGGTGGTGACTTCGTTGCCCGCCCTTCTGGTCGGCCCTTTCGCCGGGGCCTATGTGGACCGCTGGGACCGTAAGCGGACGATGATCATCTGCGACCTCATCCGGATTGGCGCAGTCCTCTGCCTTCCGTGGATGGCCGCGGCCGGCAGCCGGATTCCCCTCTACCTGGACATCTTCCTCTTGTTTGCCGTCGCCAGCTTTTTTGTTCCGGCACGGCTGGCCATGATTCCGGATTTGGCGCCGCCCGACCAGTTGGCCAAGGCCAACGCCCTGTTCACCACCTCCGGGATGATCGGGTCGGCAGTCACCGTTCTGGTTGGGGCCCTCCTGGTGGAATGGGCGGGGATTACCCGGAGCTGTTGGGTGAATGCGGCCGCTTATCTGGCTTCCGCCGTTTTCATTGCGCCCATTGCGCGAGGGGCTGTCTCCCGGCACGAACCGGAGGAATCGGCCCGAATGATTCTGGCCGAGGTCTGGGAAGGGTTGTGCGAGCTGTGGCGCCATCAGGATACCCGCAGGGTCATCGCCCTCTTGGGGTTCCTCGTGGCGGGCGCGGGGGCCAGCATGTTGGTGGGAACCGTTCTGGTTCAACATTCGCTGGGATCGGTCACCAAGGATCTGGGTTTCCTCAGCTTGTGGTTCGGCGCCGGCATGTTTTTGGGGACGGTGGGCTACGGGCGGTGGGGGACCCACCATTCTAAACGGGTGGTTCTGGGGGCGGCCTTCTTGGGATGCGGGGTGAGTCTCGGGTGCTTCCTCGTGGCGGTCGTGACATTGAAGTCCGGAGTGGCTGCTTCCTTCACGACAGCCCTGCTGGGCTGCTACGTGGCCCCTGTCGGGATTGTCGCCAACACCCTGATTCATGAGGCGCATCCGGAGCGGCTGCATGGGAGGATCTTCAGCAGCCTGGGGATCGTGGTGAACCTGTCCCTCATCGCTTCCCTGCTCACCGCAGGGTGGCTCGTGGAACGGGGAGGGCACGCGCTCCTGTTGGGCGTGATCGGAACCGCGTTCGCCGGCGGGGGGATTGCGCTGCTCAACCGTGTTATACTAAGATTTGGTTTTCGAAGCGAAAGAGAATGATTCTATGAGCGAATTGACCGTAACCGTTACTCCAACGAACTTCAAGACCGCAGTCCTTACGGCGAAGACGCTGGTCCTTGTCGATTTCTGGGCGGAGTGGTGCGCCCCCTGCCGGGCGGTTGCGCCGATCCTCGATGAATTGGCCCAGAAGTACAAAGGGAAATTCACCGTCGCCAAGGTGAACGTGGATGAGGTTCCGGACCTGGCCGCCCAATTCGGAGTGCTGAACATCCCCACGCTGATCTTCTTCAAAGACGGGCAGGAAGTGGACCGGCTGGTCGGCTCGCAGCCCAAGAGTCAGCTTGACGCCAAGATCCAGAAGCTCACTTCGTGAAGGATCGATCCATCGCGGTTTTCTGCTCCGGCCAAGGAACCAACCTTCAGGCCATCCTGGATGCCATTCGCCGCCGGCGGCTGCGGGCGCGCGTGGCGCTGGTCGTCAGTGACAATCCAAAGGCGTATGCGTTGGTGCGAGCCCACGCGGTGAAGGTGCCCGCGGTGGTCATCGACCCGCGCCGGTTTCCTTCTCGGGAAGCCTTCGACCGGGCAGCAGCTCGGATCGTGGAGGCCCACAAGGTTCGACTGATCGCCCTGGCCGGTTTCATGCGGATCCTTTCCCCCTGGTTCGTGCGCCGCTACGCGGGCCGCATCCTGAATATCCACCCGGCCCTGCTGCCGGCCTTCCCCGGATCTCACGCGGTGAGGGATGCGCTGCGGTATGGCGTGAAGGTGACCGGGGTGACGGTCCATTTCGTCGACGAGCAGGTGGACCACGGGCCCATCCTCTTGCAGGGGCCCGTGCCGGTGCGGAAGAATGACACGGAGGAAAGTTTGCTAAAGCGGATTCATCGTTTGGAGCATCGCCTTTATCCGCAAGCCATCCAGGAGGTGCTGAATGGCCGGGTCTGAAACCCGCATTCGTGCAATTACTGCGAGAGAGATTTTGGACTCGCGGGGGCTGCCGACCATCGAGGCGGATGTTGTGCTGAGCAGCGGATGTCCCGGCCGGGCGGCGGTTCCCAGCGGGGCCTCGACCGGAAAGTACGAGGCGTGGGAACTGCGGGACGGGGACAAGGGCCGGTTCGGAGGGAAGGGAGTACTCAAGGCGGTGGGTACGGTCAATCGCGTGATCGCGCGGGCGCTCAAAGGGATGGATGCCGGCAAGCAAGAGCAGATCGATGCGAGGCTGATCGAACTCGACGGCACGGAGAACAAATCTCGGCTCGGGGCCAACGCCCTGTTGGCGGTTTCCCTGGCGGTGGCCCGGGCAGTGGCGCACCAGCGACGCAAGCCCTTGTACCAATCCCTGGGAGGCCCCAGGGCGCACCTGCTTCCCATTCCCCTGATGAACATTCTCAACGGGGGCCTCCACGCCGACAACGGCTTGGACATCCAGGAATTCATGATCATGCCGGTCGGCGCAAAAACATTCCGAGATGCCCTCCGGACAGGGTCGGAGGTGTTTCAAACGCTCAAGGGGATTCTCAAATCGAAGGGGCTCTCCACCTCCGTCGGAGACGAAGGGGGATTCGCGCCGCGCCTTTCCTCCAACGAGGAGGCGATCCAACTGATCCTGCAGGCGATCGAGAAGGCCGGCTACCGGCCGGGCCGAGAGGTCACCCTTGCGCTGGATGTGGCCGCCAGCACCTTCGGCGATGCCACCGGTTACACCCTCAAGGCGGAGGGTCTGGAGGGCATCACCGCCGCGCAGCTCACGGAGCTCTACCGGTCCTGGATCGAGCGCTATCCCATCGTCTCGATCGAGGACGGGCTCGGCGAGGAGGATTGGAACGGCTGGGCGTGGCTCACGCGCGGTCTCGGCGGCAAGGTGCAGCTGGTGGGGGACGACCTGTTCGTCACCAACACGAAGCGGCTGAAGGATGGAATCCGCCGGAAGGTGGCCAACGCCATTCTCATCAAGTTCAACCAGATCGGCACACTCACAGAAACGCTGACCTGCATCCGCACCGCCCAGAAGGCCGGCTACGGAACGATCATCTCGCACCGGTCCGGGGAGACGGAGGATACCACCATTGCCCACTTGGCGGTGGCGGTGGGGGCGGGGCAGATTAAAACCGGCTCGGTTTCCAGAAGCGAGCGAGTGGCCAAGTACAACGAGCTGCTTCGCATTGAGGAGCAGCTGGGCAGGAAGGCGGTCTACGCGGGCCTAAAATGGAAGAGGCAAAAAAGAAGCTCCTGATCGGGTTGGGGATTGGCGCAGGGTTGTTGATCCTGTACGGGCCCGCATTCCTGCGCTGGGTGGAGATGAAGGATCGTCAGGAACATCTCGAGGCGGAGGTTGCCCTACTGCACAAAGAAAATCTGCGCTTGGTCGAAGAGGCCAGGCGCCTTCGGGAGGATCCCTCTTATGCCGAGGCGGTCGCGCGCCGCCAGCTCGGGTTCGTCCGTCCCGGCGAAACCGTCGTGAAGTTTCAGTCCTCGAAGGAAGCCAAGAAGCAGCAGTAGTTCCTGCCGGATCAGGGAGTGCGCTTAGCGTGCTTCCGG
>JAHFFF010000164.1 GCA_023248095.1 Candidatus Omnitrophota bacterium
TTCAGGAACCGCCGAACCTGCTCAAAGAGTTCCCGCCCCGAGACGTACAGCGTCACACGATCCGGCAGATCGATCGCCCGGGCCCGAGCCCCATCCCGCCCAACCCATTCCAGCATCCGCAGGCGCTGCTGCGGATTCCGTTCCTTCAGGCTTTCAAGAGCGCCCCAATATTTCCCAACAAATCCCTCCGCATCCAACTCCACCACCTTTTCTTTCAGGCCGACCGCGGGAGGGTTTTGCAGCCGTTCGATCCGTTGCATGAATGCCGGCATTTTTTCCCGGAGACCCTGCGTTCTCGTTAGGTAGATTTGGGCCGCTTTGTCTTCTTCATCCTCCGCAGCCGCCTCAGCAGCCAAAACCAGTGGCCTCATGAGATCGACAGAATCCCAGAGATTTCCCCGCTCCAGCTGATCAATCACCCGCCCCAACTGCAGCGTGAGCCTCCATTGAGTCACCGAAGGCTCCTGTCCCCCATACACCCCCATCTCGATCTCCTCGAACTGACCCTTCAATACCTTCAGATCCGTGAGGATTTTCTCCTCCGATTCCTCCAACCCGGATTGTCTCAGGTGAAGTACATTGAGGATTTCATCTCCCGCTCGGAAATCCCTGTTGATGATCGCGTCAGGCTGATGTTCCTGTGGAAGCCGCGAGAAGGTCTCTCGGTCTTCCGGCGTACGCGCGAATCCGATGGCAATAATACCTGCCCTCCTGGCTGCCTTCACGTCCCCCACGCCGTCGCCGATGAATGCCAACTGGTTCGGATTGAATCCCCACTCCGCGGTTTGCTGGAGGATAGCATCGAGCTTTTTCCCGCCACCGTGTACCTTTTCAAAGAAATCCCTGATCCCCAATTCCTGAAGCACTTGATCGCGAGATTCGGTGTCCCCGCCAGTGACGATCGCCATCCGAATGCCGGAACCCTGCAAGGCAGAGAGGAGTTCCTTGCCACCCGGCGTCAAATAGTTATCTGGATTTGTCAGTCCCTTCGCACGGATTTCCTCCCAGAAGGCCTTGTTGAGTTGTTCAAGATAAGGAGCCTCTTGCAGATCTGGTGGAGGAATCCATCCTGCCTGATGGATCTGCTCCATCAACGCCTCCCAATGGAGACCCGTTGCCTGTTTAAACAAATCGTAGAAGCGTTCCATTTCCTGGGTATCCTGCGTATTCACCCCGACCCGCTCCGCGAGGAACCGGGTAGCCAAGTCCCGGGGATACCCGAGCCAAAGGGTTTCATCGTTGTCCCAAAAGATCCCCTTCAGATTCAACGCGCGAATCGCCTCCGGATGGATTACCTCAACCGCCGGAAGTCCTTGTGTCCCAACCTGCGCCGCCTTCTCCTCCATCCCTGCAGCGTAGTGGAGCACCCGGGGGAATTTGACGTTGTTGATATCCAGAGCCAGGATACCGGGCTCTCCCAGATGGATTTTGCCCATCAGATGCAGCCAACGGGGCAGGTAGGCCTGCCGGTAGAGCTGGAACAGGTCCGTCGGCGTCCGCTCGCTAGCCTCCAGGTGCTGGTAGAAGCTTACCCAGGTGTCCACGCCGACGATGGTCTGGAAGGACAGTAGCCCCGGGTGGTTGCGGTCGTAGATGGATTTGTCCAGCGGGTAAGTTCCAGCCACCAGGAGGATGCTGTTCTTGCCCATCTGCAGCGTTTGTTCATGCTCGGTCCGTCCGTCGATCCGTTCATAGAGCCCCCCGAGCGTGACCGAGCCCTGCGCGCTCCATACCCGATCCAGGTCGCGGTGCAGATCGTCCCACCGGATCCAATCCTGGTGGAGCAGCGCGCGCGGGTCGCCGGCAACAAACCATCGGACTCGTTCCAACCGGCTCCGGACGTACCAGTCCTCCAGGAACAGGGCCACCTTGACATCGGATCGTCCGCGGGCGTTCAGAAGCCGGCGCAGCTCGTCAGCGAGCTCCTTGGCCAGTTCCACATGGCCGGCCAGGTCCGGACCGCTGAACGCCTCGGCGTACTTCCCGCGCCCATTCCGCTGGGTTTCGTAGGACTCCAAGATGCGGGCCGCCTGTTGGGCGACCAGCTCTTTTCGCCGGATCGGCCGGAGGGAAGCTGAGGGACGAGGCAGGAGGAATCTACGCGCCTCGCGTGTGTGGAGCCACTGCTGAAAGTTTTTTTCAATTCGCCGCGAACGTTCGGCATGCTCCCGGAGGATCTGCCGGTGGGCCGCGGGAGAAGCGGCCACCAGCCGGGCTGGGATCCGGGCATGCTCCCCCTTCTTTAGGAGCGCCTCTGTCAGACGAACCGGGCGCCCCCGCAGGTCCGTGACGGCTCCTCCCAGTGCGAGGGTCAGGTGCCACGGCGGAATGGCGTCCCAAAGAGGCTGCGCTCCCGCCAGATAGGCGCCCGGGAGCTCGGGGTGCTTCCCGCTGGCGATTAGCTCAAACATCGGCATAGCGTCCCCGTAGACGGCGATCCGCTTGCTGTGCTTCTGGAGGATTTGAGCGTACAGCCAGTTGAAGGCGATGGTCTGCCGCAGGACACCCACGCCACCGACGGTTTCCCGGAGAGAGCGGCCCACGGGAGCAGTCGCCTGTTCCCCGTTGAGGAGGACCTCGTCAATCCCCAGACCGGCGACCAGCCAAAGACCCTGCTCGCGAGCGCCCGACAGCCGGTACTCCGGCGCCACCACGATGGTGAGCACCGGATGCTCCCTATACAGCAGCGTCAGCGTGCTCAGGTAGTGATCGGAATCTGGTTCACCCAGCCGTTTCATGAAGCCGCGCGTCCCGTCAATCGGATCCCGCACGATCCGCCAGGGAGTGTCGGCTTCGGGAAGGCTTTCTTCTTCCCCGATGACCTCCATGCCCGGCAGCTTCTCGTCCCAAACCAAGCGCCTCACAAGAGAATTGAACACCCGTTGAACCCGGATGTCTTGCTGGGTCACCCAGGTGGAGTCTTTTTTCCGGTAAGCGACCGCCGTCTTGCGCATTCGGGGGATCTCTTTCGCGGCCCACCGCATGTGCGCTCCGAAGCTGCGGTAAGCCTGAGCGACCGTGCTCAGCACCCATTTCTGGTGGGAGGGGGAGAGTTGCCGGAGCCAACCGTACAGTTGGCCGGAGCTGGCCGGCGACTTCTCCACCCACTGTTCCAAATCCCGCAGGGTGAAGCGGGGAACTGGCAATGCCTCCTCCAACCCGGCGGCGGGGGGTTCCAGCCGGGGCCAGTGAATCCGCACGATCGTGCCTGCGGTCTCGCGTGATCCGGGACCGAGGTCGATCTCCGTCGGCTTGGGGCCGTAAAGCATCCAATGCGATCCGTCCTTCCAGTGTTTCGTGTCGATTTCCAGACTTCCGCCGGTTCCTATCACCACATGTCCCACGGAAAGAAGTGCGGTACCATTGCCCCCCGTCCATCCACTAGATTTCTCCTTGGAACTGAATCGGCGGCGGAAGATCGCCGCAAGAGCCTCCCCCGAGAAACCGGCGCCATTATCTTCGAGCTCAACCCTCCAGCCCCCAGCCTCTGGTGCCACCTGGAGGCGAATCTGGCCTTGATAAATCCGGCCTTGTCGCCTCGCTTCCTCCAAAATCGCCTCCGTAGCATTCTCAACCAAATGTTCTACTCCCAATCCCCGCGCATTCGGCGGGCGGATCCAGAGAGTTCCTTCGGAAGATTGAATCTGGCCCTCGGAGGGAAGAACAAACAGTGCGGACTGTTTGAGCTGATCGACAATCTGGTGGATGGCAGATCGAGTGAGTTCCTCGATCTCTTCAGCGGTTGCTCTGGGATCGGCCTCGATTCTTGCCTCAGCGGAAGCCGATTCCTCCAACCCGGCAGCGGCCGGGGATGGTCGAATCTGCGCAAGGGCAAGCAGGATCTTTGCGCGATCCTTGGGGTCGGGGAATGTTCGTTCAAACAGATCCTCCTCCTGAGTAACTGATTGGATCAGCTCATCCAGGTTTGCGCCGAGGCGCTTCAGCGCTCCCTCCATG
>JAHFFF010000019.1 GCA_023248095.1 Candidatus Omnitrophota bacterium
TGATTTTACCACGGCAACCAGCCGCCGACGCTGCGACCAAAGGAAACGAATCCAGAACACCTGGCTCCCAACCGCTATCGAGATCAAGAAGGGGAGGCGAAAATCGAGGAGGAGGACGGCTACAACAAGGAAAGAAAAATTTTCATTCGTCAGGTTTGCCCGCCACCACCGAGCCACCTTGGAGTCTGACAAAACCACGCGACCCCGTGAGGGATCTGAAAAAACAGCGGGACCAAAACCTCGGGCCTTGGCCCAAAGGGTGATCAAGAAATCCAGCGCCAACCCCACCGCAGCCAGCCAACCCAAAACAGTTACCCAAACGGGTGCTCCGATCTTGAGTAAGCCTTCGGCCAACGCGAACGCCAGTCCCACCTGCACCACCATGTCCACAAAAACGTCAAACCACCCACCCCATCGGGAGGTCATGCTCTTGAGTCGGGCAACATCTCCATCCCAGCTGTCCACCCAATAGAAGGCTTGAAACAGCACGGCCCCCAGTAGACCCATCGGATAGCTGCCGGCTGCAACACACCAGATGGAAGCAAGGCCGACCCCCAAACTAATACAAGTCCACTGGTTTGGCGTCAGGGGAAGGGGCAGGATCCACGGCAGGAACGCCTGCGCCATCAGCCGATTCAAACACTGCGGAGGGTTCCATAGGGGAAAGATCTCCTCACGAGCGCGCCGAAGATCCTCCGGGTTGTCAATTTCGGTCCAGGGTAATCCATCCACTCGTTCATATCCCACCGGGACCTGTTCGAACAATTGCGGATAAACCTGCTCATGCTCAATGGCGACAAGACCGGCCTTTACCTTTTCCTCCAGCAGCTGCCGTAGGTACACCGCTCCTGGTTCGGAAAGCTTCAGGAATCCGAGGGATTCTCCATACAGCGTCATCTCTCCGCGAATCTGCTCGGAGGGCCTTTTCGTGATGTGCAGGACCCGCTCTGCCCGCCCGAAAACCAGCTGCTCCTCACCCGTGTCCAACGCGGAACCATCTACCAGAAGGCAGTTGGGGTGTGCCGAACCGAGCAAGAGCTCGAGGGCCGAGGGCGGGCAAAGCACATCCGAATCCATAATCAGCACCTTTCGGTTCAGGAAATCGCGGGCGGCCCAGAGGGATAGGATCGCCCCTTCTTGGTAACGGTCATTCTGTAGAACATGCAGGCGCATACGCCCAGCATGTCGCTGAGCCTCCTGAATGATCTCTTCCTTTCGAAAGCCCACCACGAGCACCACCTCCCTTACCCCGGAAGAACGCAAGCCCTCGAGCGTTCTTTGTAGGAGCGACTTCTCCCCGACCGCTAGGAGACACTTGGGTGGGAGGCCAAGGCCCATTCGCTTGCCTATACCGGCTGCCAACAGAATCGCGGTCATGGCCCAATTAGGATCTCATCCCCCTGGCAGATGACTGGGAATGCAGGGGTACTGGCGCTGGGCCGCGTCAGGCAACGGCCCGTGGCCAACTCGAAAAGCCATCCATGGATGGGACATCGGACCGCGAGGGTCGTCTCGGTGCCTGCCACCGCACCACCGGCATCCGGCACCGAATCAGGAACGGCACCACACGGTACCGTCTCGACCCTGCCGCGAACCAAGGGACCGCTGCGGTGAGGGCATCGGTTGCCGATGGCATAGAAGCGGCCCTCGACATTGAAGAGGGCCACCTCCTTACCGTCAACCGTCACCAGCAGAGACTGCCCAGGTGGAACATCCTCTGCCTCAGCGACCTTTTGGTACTGTTCGTTCATGAACCTGCGACAGCTCCTTAGACTCTCGCCTCGACCCCGCGAAGGAAGGTCGGCTCACCGGGAGTGTATCCCCAACGACGGACCACCTCGAGCGGATCCGCCTGCCACCAGGCCTGGTACTTGAGAAGCACATCCAGCCCATCGCAGGTCCGCTCCAGGTTGGTCTCCATGCCCTGAAAATCCGGCCAACCGTTGGCATTCTTATTGGCGACAATCCACTCCATCGCCTTCTCCACCGCCGGCCGGGCCTTCTCTTGCGCCCCCAGCATGCGGCAGATCAGCAGGGTGGATCGAGTGCAATCCATCGTATGGTCCACGTTCTTCTCGTCCCACGAACCATCGGAATCCTGATGCCTGAGGATCCACAGCATTCCTTTCTCACACGCCGGCCGAACCGGAAGACCGTCGGGCAAGACCAGGGATGCAATGACCGAATCCTGCACCAGGTGAGCCGTCGTTTCCACACCCGATGGTTGGAAGACCGGGTCGTACCAACCCCCATCCTCCGATTGGCCCTGCAGGATGAAGCGCAGGCCTTTCCGCCAAGAGAACCGAACAGCGTCCTTCATTTTCGGAGTGCCCAAGGCCATCACGACATTGAAGAAGCTCACCGGATGCGAGGTCGTATCCAGATCCCCCCACTCACTGTCCACCCAGCAGCCGTCTGCCTTCTGGAATTTCAGGAAATAATCGAGCGACCTCCAGATCGATTGCTCGATCTCCGGATTCTTGAGGATGGCATTGGCCCGAATGAGCATCAGGCCGCAGAAGGCGGAGACCCATGCCGCCGATTCCTTCTCCGTTGATTCCCTTCCCCAGCCGCCATCCGAATGTTGCGCCTTGACCAAGGCCTGATATTCCGGCAGAGACTCCCCTGCCTTGCCCATATGCAGAATGACCCTCAGGGCGTGGGCCACCAACTCCATATCCTGCGGGCCCGCCGTGAGACTCCACTGGGAATGAACTTGAGTCAGAAACTGGTACTCCGATTCAATGAGGTGTGCCGCTTTGTCCAGATCCATGGTTTACTCTCCTTTTTGATGCTCCGCCTTGATCCGCTCCACCAAAGATTTCAACCCGCCGGCCAGAGATCGACTGGACGTCCGCATCGCGGCCAGGAAGGAAGAAAGCTCCTGCCATCTTTTTGGAACTGCTAAAAGCTTAAAAAACTCGCGCCAGGAACCGACCTGCAGCGGGGTCTCCATGGGGTCCAAGATGGCGCGAAGGGCCATCCAGGCCACGCCGGCTCGATGGGCCGCTTCGGCGACCGCCGCTGTTTCCAAATCGGCCGCAATGGCCCCGAACCTCAAACCGGCCTCAGACTTCGCCGCCGGGTTTGTGAGAACCTGCTCCACGGTGACGAAGGGCCCGACGGAGGCAAAACCGTTCAAACCAAAATAAAAGGGATTCGGCTTCCAGCGTTGACCCGAGGCGGAGTGGATGACCTCAGAGGCCATCACGAGATCTCCGATTTCAAACCCCGGGCGAATCCCCCCTGCAAAACCAGCGCTGATCACGATCCCAACGTCTCCCTGGCGAAGACGTCGCCGCACCACCTCCCCACCCCTGGGCCCCATCCCGGTAAACAGGCACTGTACCCCATCCTCCTCCCCTGCCCGGAAATCGGCCAGCTCCTGCGGCACAGCCGCCGTTACCAAAACCTTGCTCATTTTATGTACCCGTTTTCTTGGAACCAGCGCGCAGCCTTCGCCAAGGCCTCATCCACGGGATGCTGCGGCAGCCCAAGCTCCTGCACCGCCTTTGAGGAGTCGTAAAACATCTTTCTTCCCGCCATTCGAACCGCTTCCCAGGGCACCTTGGGTGGCCGCTTGGTCAAGTAGCTGGAGCCGGTGCTCAACGCCGCCAAGCCCAGCGCCACAGGACGCGGCAATCGAATCCGGGGAGCCGGCCGGCCGCTGACCTTCGCCAGCATTTCAAGAATTTCCTTCAGGGTTAGGTTGCGGTTTCCCAGGATGTACCGCTCCCCCACCCGCCCCTTCTCCATCGCCAGCAGATGCCCCTCCGCCACATCCTCCACATCAATGAGGTTCAGCCCCGTGTCGACGTAGGCCGGCATCTGGCCCTTGAGGAAGTCGACAATCATCTGCCCCGTCGGCGTCGGCTTGACGTCCCTTGAGCCGACCGGGGTGGAGGGATTGACCACTACGACGGGAAATCCGGTCCTCGCCGCAGCCATCACTTCCGCCTCTGCCAGGAACTTCGAACGCTTGTAATGCCCGATCATGTCCTTCAGCCCAACGGGAGTTTTCTCACTGGCACCCTGCCCGTTCTCGCCGTGGCCCAGGGCCCCCACCGTGGAGGTGTAAACCATCCGCTCCACCCTTGCCTGTCTCGCCGCCTCCAGCAGGTTCCGGGTTCCGACGACATTGTTCACGTACAGCACCGACGGATCCGGCGCCCAAAGGCGGTAGTCGGCGGCCACGTGGTAGACCCGCCGGCAGCCGGCAACAGCCTGTTTGAGAGAGGCCCGGTCCGTGAGATCTCCAGTAACGATCTCCACCTCCAAGCCTTCCAGATTTTTCCGGGAGCTTTCCCGCCGCGCCAGCACGCGGACCCGCTGGCCGCGCTGGAGCAGCTTCAACACCACATGGCTCCCCACAAATCCGCTCGCACCGGTCACCAGGGTCGTTCGGTCTTCCATCCTATCCCTCCCGAGAGAACTCCAACAACCCCAGCCCCATCCAGGTGATCTCCCGCGCCCGCCGGACCAAACCCAACGCAAGACCCGATACAGCACCTACCCCTAAGCTGCTGCAGATGAGAAGGACAGAACCCTCGCTTGCACCCAGAGAGGCCGGAATCAAAAAGGCCCCGCTTCGCAACAGCACCCACAGCGCCTCGATCGAGAAGGCCGTAGCCCAAGAAACGGAGATCTTCAATAAGCTCAGGATCAAATAGACCTCCACAACCCCGGCTATCCATCCCAAGAAATGGAAGCCCAGCGACCAGAAAACAGATCCGGGAGAACTCCGGTAGAGGGAGACAATCGCCCGATCCCACTCACGGACCTTAGAGCCAAGCTTCTCAAACCAGGCAGGCATCACCCGGCCGATCATCGAGGATCCCCGTTGGAACGGCTTGAGAAACTGAACCAGCAGGAACAAACCGATCAATCCGCTCAAAAGCGGAAAAACAAGCCAAACCCACTTCATCAGCGCCGCTGGAACCTGCTGGGTCGCCAACGCCACCGCCAAGCCGACCAAGACAAACAAAAGCATGCTGAAGGTAAAGGTTGTCTTGGCCAGCACAACCGAGGCCATCCCGTCGGCCATCGGAACGCCGTAGCGCCTGGACAAGAGGGCCGCCTTGACCGGCTCTCCTCCGATCCAAGCGGTCGGCGTGACGTAATTGACCGCTTCACCGGCCAGCCTGGCACGGAAAAGGCGATCCCAGCGAATGGGGCCCTTCGAGCTCTGCCTCAAAACAAATTGCCACCCCAGGGTGTCCAAACCAAAGATCACGATGTAGAACAGAAGAACCAGCCCGAACCGCCACTTCAGGATTCGGAGCTGTCCCCAGACCGCAGAAAGATCCGAGGTCCGCAGAACCCAGAGGAACAGCCCAATCCCAAGAAGGAGACCCAGCCAGCGAAGGGCCTTCATGATTTCCGACGTCCTTGAACGGCGATGACAAAGGTGCTGGGGATCCAGAACAAAAACACACCCAGTGCCCCCGCCCAGAGAATCCAAGAGGCGTGCCCCACCAGCGCGGAGATCATCACAATCACGGAGAAGTCGATTCGGAACCACTCAACTACCCAGGCCAAAGAACGCTCCCTGGTCTTGTCGGAGTGATCGGGAGCCTGCCAAGGAGTAATCCCGACCACATCCAAGGCACACGAGAGGATCCCTCCTGCCGCTGCCGTCCAACCGAGCGCAACCCAAGGGCCTTGAGGCATCTGAGCGGCCATGGCCGCCCCCAATCCAACGAAAAAGGCCGCATGCACAACGCAGTCCGCGAAGGTATCCAGCGTTGCGCCCAGAGGGGTACAGGAGTCCGTTTGCCTTGCAACCACCCCATCGCACTCATCCAGCACGTTGGCCAGTAAAAACAAGAAGGCCCCCAAGATCAAGGCAGGACCTGTCCCACGAGCAAGGACCCATCCCGCCAGAACCCCTGAAAGAAGGGACAAACCGGTGATCGTATTGGGAGAAATCCTAAGACGGATGAACCCTGGGATGAAACACCGGGCGATCGCAGTGATCAGAGGGATCATTCGACAGCCACCTTCACGGAACGTTCCACCGCTTCAGCAGCATCTGGAGGAGGAACCCCGAGCTTGACAGGAACGAGTTTCCCCGTTTTTGTGAGGGTGAAGCGCTCATCCCGCCAGGCGATCCTGCTCCCAAAGAAGCAGCCGCACCAGACTGAAAAACTGAGCAGGTCTTGGACAGGCACCAACCAGAGATATCTCTTGGCAGCCAAATCCCGAAGGTATCTGCTTCCCACCAGATGCGCCATCGCCAACCGTGAGATCCAGGTCATCCCCAGGACAGCCCAAGCTAATGCTGTCCCCCCTGCAAGGAGGAAAAAGACCAGGCCCATAACCGTCCCCTGCGTCAGGAGAAGCCCCGCATAGCCCCAGGGGCGTGACACCCGAATCCCTCGAGCCCATCGGATCTGGCGCTGAAGAATGTTTTTAAAGTCGTGATACTGAAAGCTGTGCTCCACCACATAATCGGAGAGAACAACCTGGTACCCGGCCCGGGCAATCAAACAACCCAGTTGAAAATCGTCGGCCAAATAGTCGGAAATGATCTCAAAACCGCCGAGCGCCCGAAGCAGATCACGCCTTACAGCAATGGTAGAACCTAAGGCAAACCGGACTCCTTCCAACCTTCTTGCAACCAGCACCCCGGGCAAGAAATCCGTCGAGACTCGCAGGGCCTCAAGTATGGAAGGCAGACCGCGGGTGCGGGAACGCCCCATGCAGGTGACAGCTCCCACCTTCGGATCCTGTAACGGTCGGATCACACGCTTTAAATAATCCGGCCCCACCCGAATGTCGCTGTCCGAGATCAGGTACAAAGGATACTTCGCCCGAGCCGCCATCTGAATCAAACTGCCGACCTTCGGATTGGCGGCCATCCCGGGTTCGCAGGTGAGGAGCTGAATGTCCCGGTCAGGGAAATCTCGGATGATCTTTTTAACCACTTCGATGCAGGGATCGTTCTCGTCCGACACCCCGAAGAGGATCTGGTACGCCGGGTAATCCTGAACGCAAAACGAAGCGAGGTTTCCGTAGGCGTCCGCCTCGAATCCCCGAAGCGGTTTTAGGATCGAGACAGCCGGCGTAAATTCCTGAGCAGGCCCAGGCCTGCCCGAAAAAAACTCTTTCGCTGAGTCGATCGAATAAAGGTAAAATCCGATCGCCGTCAGACAGGGGATCAGCGCAAGGAGGATTCGTAAGTCGTGCATCCCTTCACCCTCTCATAGGTCGCCAATTGGAATCCCGATGAATCCAGGGCAGCCCGGACCCTTGGGCTTAAGTAGGCATCCAGCTCAGCTGCACTCAAGTGCGAGTAAATCTCCACCCGGCTCGCTTGGATTTGGGGGATGATCCCCAGCAGGTACTCCTCCGTCATTCGCCCGGTTTGCAGGAGTCCGTAGACCCGGTCCGCAAATCGAATGCGCGCCGCCTTCAATCGGCGTCCTGCGGAGAAACGCAGCCGGCCAAAGATCCAGGAGTAAACCGCCTTCTTCAGCAAATCGCTTCGGTCCAGCCGGAGGGTCATCCCCAACTCTTCTCCCGGAAGCCGGATCGCCTCGATGCTGAACTCCTCCGCCAGGTCGGTCAAGGCCTTCAGAACCACCGGATGCAGGTGCATGTGCAGATGCCCATCGACGTGCGAGAGCTGCAGGCCCGTCTTCCGGAATTTCTCCAGCTGAGCGCGAACCTCAAGCCGAAGCTGCTCCCGCGCCAAAGGATTGAACTGGTAGTGCAACCCCGCCCTGACCGGGGCATCCGAGAAGCGGCCGAGGGGATCCGCCAGTAGGGGGATTCGGCCGGCCGGCAGTGTCGCCCGCCCGCAGACCACCACCAGGTGCAGGCCAACCGCCAGCCGCGGATGCGCGCGGGCCAAGGCGACCGCCTCCTCAAACGCATCCCCGCCCACCATTAAACTCGCGGTGGTCAGTATGCCCCGCTCGTGCGCCTCGATGATCGCCCGATTCACAGCGTTCGAACAACCGAAGTCGTCGCCTGTGACGATCATCAGGCGGGCTCCGTGATTCAGAGGGTTCAAGCCGCGGCCTTGACCTTCCTCAGATTTCGAATGAACCGAACTCGATCCGAATGGAGCCTGAGATATTCGCGCGCCTCTTGAGTCAGGCGGCGGCGCTCCCGGGAGTCAAAGAGGCTGCTCTTAACAATCCGCCATACCACGTGAGGCCGAAGGAAATATTCGGCGTAGAAGCGGTCCACCGCCTCCATCATGGCCTCCCGAGGCAATCCCGGATACTCGATGTGGGGCAACTGATGGCCCTTCCCGTCAGTCATCTCAGTATTGGGCCGGAAGTATCCGTTGGACGTTACATACCGGTACAGCTCGGTCCCGGGATAGGCGTGGGCGATGGAAACCTGGATCGTCTCCGGATCGAGCTGCTTCGCAAACTCAATGGTCCGCTCAATCGTCTCCGGCGTCTCACCCGGCAAGCCGATAATGAAATCGCCGTGCACCTTGATCCCAACCTTCTTGCAATTCTTCATGAACTCCCGGGCCTGCTCAATGGTGGTTCCCTTCTTGATGTTCTTCAATATCTGCGGGTCGCCCGATTCAAAACCGACGATGAACAAGCGGCAGCCGGCTGCCCGCATCGCCTTCAAGGTCTCCAAATCCACATGCACGCGGGTGTTGCACGACCAGGTGAACTTGAGCGGCTTGAATTTCTCGCACAGCGCGAGCACCCGCTGCTTCCGGATGGTGAAGGTGTCGTCGTCGAAGAAGATCTCCCGCAGCTGCGGGAAGTCCTTGAGGACGTACTTGACCTCCTCGACGGCATTGTCCACCGACCGCTCCCTCCAGGGATGATCGTCGAACGTCTGCGGCCAGAGGCAGAAGGTGCACAGCGCCGGGCAACCGCGCGTGGTGTACAAGGACAGGTAGGGATGCAGGAGGAACGGGATGTTGTACTTGGTGATATCCAGGTCCCTTTTGTAGATGGGCGCCACCCAGGGGATCGCATCCAGATCCGTGACCTGGGGGGGAGGGGGCGTCGCCAGGATTTGGCCATCCTTGCGGAAACTCACCCCCGGGATATCCTCCAAGGGCCTTCCGGCAGCAAAATCACGCACCGCGTAATCAAACTCTTTGTAGGTGACAAAATCGATCGCCTCGCTCGCCTTGAGACTTTCTTCCGGCTGCACGCTGACGTGTGGGCCGACAAAGGCGATCTTGAGAGAGGGCTTGGCCCCCTTCATCTCCTCCGCAAGCCGGACATCGTTGTGGAAACCTGCCGTGCTCGAAAAGAGAACCACGAATTCGTACTCGGTTGCAATCCGGATCGTCTCCTCGGGGCTAACCCCGTGCGGGGAGGCATCCAGAAGCCGGCTGTTGGGAATCAAGGCCGCAGGATAGGCAAGCCAGACCGGATACCAGAAGGACCAGACCTCACGCGTGGAGGGCCAACGGGAACTTGCTCCCGCATCAAAATTTTCGAACGAGGGCGGATTCAACAACAGGGTTTTCATCATGACGGTACTCCTCTCACCCTTTCACCTGCGCATGAGGCGCGCAACAACGCGATCGCAGTCGAAATCCAATGCAGATGAGCACCCATCGCACCAGCCCATAACAGCCAGGAGACCTGATTAGCGCAGGTAGAGACCAAAACGATCAACGCGAAATCCTCCCGGAAGATCTTCTGGACCCCCTTCGCAAAGGTGAACCGTTCCTCGAGCGGCGGATCGGGGTGCAGCCAGGCCGAGGGACCCCGCTGCTGAAGCTGCTCCAAAAGGAAGGCCACGTAGGTCAGCAGGACACCGACTGCGGCAGTCCACCCCAGGATCATCCAAAGCAGATCGCCGCGGGCTCGATGCAAACCGAATCCAAGACCCAGAAAGAAGGCCCCGTGGATGAGACAATCGGAAACCGTGTCCAGCCAACTCCCGAAACCGCTGGTTCTTTGAGTCAGCCGCGCCAATTCCCCGTCGCAGTTATCCAGGAGATAAGAGATCTCAAACCAGACGCCGCCCCAAATCGAAGCCTGAGCGGTGCCCTGCAGGAAATCCCAAACCGCCAGCAGACCGGTCACTAAAGAAAGTCCCGTGACTTGGTTGGGGGTGAACCTGCAACGCGCCAGCCAAGGGGTAATCCGGCATGAAATGGATCGATTCAAGGGGAAATGCATGGCTTACCCCAGGGTTGTCTTCAGCGTCCTCAGGAATTCCTTCAAATCGCCCTGGAGCAACTGCCCCATATGGGCCACACGGAGGATCTTTCCCTTCAGCTCGCTCTGGCCCGCATAGATGATAAAACCCGACTTCTTCAAGTAGTCGTGAATCTGCGGATAGGTCTTCCCCTTGGGCAACCAAAGGGCCGTCAAGGTATTGGAAAGAAGCTTGTCCTCCAAAAGAAACTGCAGGCCCAACTTCTTGAAACCCTGCCGCAGGAAGAGCGCTCGGTCACGGTAGCGATGGATTCGATTCTTCAAACTCTCCCGGATCAATTCGTCCAGCGCGGCCTGAAAGGCTGCAACCAGCGGAATGGCCGGCGTAAAAAGAGGCTCGCCTGCCTCCTGGGCCTTCAAGTGGATCCCAAGATCCAAATACAAAGACTTGGGCTTGAGCTTGGCTACGCGGGCGGCTTCTTCCTGAGAAAGGAGAACAAAGGAAAGCCCCGGCACACCATGAAGACACTTGCCTGCAGACCCCACGCACAGACCGACATTGAGCCGAGCAAGATCCAGCCGCTCCGCCCCGATGCTGCTGATGGCATCCACCAGCAGCCGCCGGCGAAATCTCTTCGCCAGCAAGGCCACCTCTTCCAACGGATTGAGCATGCCGGTTGAAGTCTCGTGGTGAACCATGGCGATCGTGCCGATGTGGGAATCCCGCTTTAAGGCCGCTGTCACTCGATTCAAGTCGGGCCGCTCGGCCAGTGGAGATCGAATCTCCACCCAAGGAATCTGATGGATCCGAGCCAACTGTGCAATCCGTGATCCGTAGACGCCGTTGTTCATGACCAGAAGCTTCTTGCCGGGGTCCACGCTGCTTAATACCGCCGCCTCGAGCGCCGCCGTGCCGGAGCCGCTGATAACCACCGCCGTGTACCTCTGGTCCAACCCGAGCGCATGGATCAGTTTTGCCCGTACGGTTTGCAACATGTCGGAAAACTCCGGCTCCCGGTGGCAGATGTCCGGACCGCCCAAGGCTGCATGCACATGGGCGCTGGTGTTCACCGGCCCGGGGCAAAGCAGCAGCAGCGGCCGCTTCACGGCGGGACGCTGTGCAAGAGCGGCAACTTCTTTCTCCGCAGCGGGTATCTCCTTAGGTTCAGGCTTGCGGGGTACAAACTTCTTCCGAAGGGCCCTCATCCTACGATTTCGACGACGCATGAATTGCCTCCTTGAATCGTGCCGTGATCGCCTCTGGCTCAAGCCGAACCCGTTCCGCCGGCGCCCCAAGATCAGGCCGGCATTTCACCAGAAGAAAGGCCGGACCCGTGTGAGAGCGTATATGCCTCCAGGCCGAAAGGGTCTCCTCTAGGGTGGTTGCCCGCCGGACAAACCGATACCCCGCCGCCGAGGCCAGCGCATCCAGATGAACAGAAGCCGAGTAGGTCGGCTGATTTCCCGTTGACGCGAACACCTCATTATCGAACACGACGTGCACGAGGTTTTGGGGAGCCAGCGATCCGATGGCCGCCAGAGATCCCAGGCCCATCAGGACCGATCCGTCCCCGTCGAATACTACGACGGTTGCCTGGGGTTTCGCCAAGGCAATCCCCAGGCCCATCGAAGCCGCCAGTCCCATGGAGCCGATCATGTAAAAGTTTCCAGGCCGGTCGTTGCAGGCCTGCACCTCCCGGCAGGTATAACCGGTCGTGCAGATAATCAACTCATCCTTCAGCTGCTGAGCGACCTGACGGATTGCCTCTCGCGTCGTCATCATGGTCTAAAGGACCCCGGATCGGATCAGCAAGGCGACCGGAATCCCTTGGGCGCGAATGATTCCATCCGCCTGAGCGACGGCACTCCCTACCTGCCCGGAGCCCGGAACAAGCGTGGGAATCCCCACCTCCCGCAGAAGCGCCTCGCAGTGCCGTCCCATCACCCAGTGCTCCGGCGCATCCTTCCCCTGATATCCTCGATAACCGACGATCAGAAGAACTGGAATCTTGTAGATCAAGTTCAAAGAGGTCAACGCGTTCAGGCAGTATCCCAATCCGGAATTCTGCATCAGAACCGCCGGGCGGCGGCCCGCCAGGAAGGCCCCGGCGGCCATCCCGACGGCAAGATCTTCCCGAGTGGCCGGAACATAGCCGACCGGATCACGGCTCAATTCCTCAATCAGGGAAGCCAGTGTGGAATCTGCCACTCCGCAGAAAAAATTAAAGCCCCTTCCCTTCAGCGCCTCCAGGCACCCTTCAGCGGTTTCCACCATACCGGAGGCCCTCACCGGGCAGAAACCTCCACCGCCTCTGAGGTGGCCCCATGGTCGGTCGTCTCCATCGGAGCGGCCCGACTTTTTCGCCCGAGGGGTTTCAGCGCGTACAGCATGTTCTTGAGGGAACCGGTCGCATCGGCCACCGCCGTCGGCTCGTATCCGCAGTGAACCATGCAGTCGGCGCAGCGAGGGTCGCGGCCTGTCCCATAACGCTCCCAAGGGGTTTCCTCAATCAGTTCCTTAAACGTCTTGGTGTATCCGTCGCTCATCAGGTAGCACGGCTTCTGCCACCCAAAGACGTTTCGCGTCGGGTTTCCCCAGGCGGTGCACTGGTAGTCCCGATGACCCTGCAGGAACTCCAGGAAGAAGGAGGAGTGATTGAAACGCCACCGGGGATCGGCATTGTCCAAGATCTTCCGGAAGAGGGCCTTCGTCTGTTCCCTCTGGAGGAAATGCTCCTGATCCGGAGCCTTCTCATAAGGATAGCCGGGGGAAATCATCATGCCATCCACTCCCAGATCGGTCAGAAAATCGAACATCCGGCGGAACTCCTGTGGATCGGCCCCCAGGAAGATGGTCGTGTTCGTGGAAACGGCGAAGCCGGCCTTCTTGGCCGCTCGGATTCCGTCAACAGCCAATTTGAAGATCCCCTTGCGGCAGACCGACTTGTCGTGCGTTTCCTCCAATCCATCCAGATGGATGCTGAACCGGAAATAGGGGGAGGGCTTGTACTCCTTGAGCTTCTTATTCAGCAAGATCGCGTTGGTGCAGAGGTAGACGAACCTCTTTCGCCGGACCAGCCGCTCTGCAATCTCCGGCATCTCCGGATGGATCAGCGGCTCACCCCCGGCAACCGAAACGACCGGGGCACCGCATTCCAATGCCGCCTCCTCACATTCCTGGGGTGAAAGCCGCTTCTTGAGGATCTCCTCCGGGTACTGGATCTTCCCACATCCGGCACACTCCAGGTTGCACCGGAAGAGCGGCTCCAGCATGAGAACCAGCGGAAACTTCTCGACCCTCTTCATCCTCTGTCTGAGAACGTACGTCCCAACCGTTAAGCCTTGCCTCCATGAGATGGACATATCCTCTAAGCCTTCCGTTCAGCTTCCGCTGCACTGTCTAGTGAAAAACCCGCCGAAGGCTGCATGAGATCCCGCGCCTCGATCAGGGCCAGAAGCGGAAAATAAGTGCAATACAGATGATATCGCAGATAAAAAACCCGCGGGAACCCGGTCCCCGTAAAAAGCTCCTCCGACCAATTGCCGTCCGCCTGTTGCGTCCTGAGCAGATAGTCCAAGCCGCGACGGAAGGCCGGCTCTGCCACCTTTTCCAACGACGTCAGCGCCATCAGCGCCCAAGCAGTCTGCGAAGCGGTCGACGAGCCTTGGCCCTTCAGGTTGGGATCATCGTAGGAGCGGCAGCTCTCACCCCAACCTCCATCCGGGTACTGATGCTTGATGAACCATCGGCCGGCCTGCTGGTACCGGATGTTCTCCATCGACTCCCCCATCGCCTTCAGGCCGCGAAGGGCCAGCCAGCTTCCGTATATGAAGCCTACTCCCCAGCGTCCAAACCAGGTTCCATCCGGCTCCTGAGATCTCTGCAGAAAGGTCATTGCCCTCTGGACCGAGGGATGGCTTCGGTCCAATCCGGCTCCGGCCAGCAGTTCCAGGATGCGACCGGTAATATCGCAAGCCGACGGATCCAACATGGCGT
Source organism: Candidatus Omnitrophota bacterium (assembly GCA_023248095.1). Taxonomy (GTDB): domain Bacteria; phylum Omnitrophota; class Gorgyraeia; order 1-14-0-20-64-10; family 1-14-0-20-64-10; genus JAHFFF01. The sequence continues at coordinate 14,098 of JAHFFF010000019.1, forward strand.
TGTGGTCCGCAAATGGAAAATGGGTCAGAGGTTGGCAGTCGTTGTCCTTATCGAAGGAGCTCCAACCGCCATCCCGGTTCTGCATGCTGAGGATCCAATCCAGGCCCCTTTCAAAACAGCCGTGAGCATAGCTGGCAGGCTTTCCGTAGAGGGCTTGAAACGACAGAAGCACCTGAGCTGTATCATCCACATCCGGGTAAAAGGGGTTTCGAAACTCAAAGGCCCATCCGCCCGGACGGCCGCGCCGGTTCTTCACCCGCCAATCACCCCAGACCCGAATCTCCATCTGCCTCATCCAATCGGCAGCCCGCTCCAGGGCGGCGGCTCCCTGCTGAGGTTTCAGCTTGCCCAAGACGTACACAGCAAGCGACGTATCCCAAATCGGGGAGAAGCAGGGCTGGACCTTCAAGGCATCACCATCCGGCAGCTCCAGTCGTTCCACCTCCTTCACCGAGCGCTCAAATAAGGGATCCCCCTCCTCGTATCCGAGCGCCTTCAAGGCGAAGACAGCATTCACCATCGCGGGAAAGATCGCCCCCAGGCCGTCGGTTTCCACCAGGCGTTCGTTCATCCAGCGATCGGCCCGAGCCAATGCCGCACGCCGCAGCGGCTTCCAAGGAAGGCGTTCGAGTTGTTTGAGGAGGCGATCCGCCGTCCTGAAAAACAACCTCCAACCCGCGCCACCCTTCTGGAGGTTGGTGCTCCTCGCCCGCTTGCGCACGGGATCAAGCCACAACTCCTCCAGGGTGAACGGGGCCCTCGTCCAGGCAGGGCGCGTCGCGTAGAGGACTGCGAGGGGAACCAAAATGGTGCGGGACCAATAGGAGATCTCGTAGATGTTGAACGGGAACCAGCGCGGCAACAGCATCACCTCCGGCGGAAGGGCCGGGACCTGGCTCCAGGGATAAAGACCAAACAGGGCCAGGTAGACCTTTTCGAAGCTGTTGACCCGCTCCAGACCTCCCAATTGGAGGATGACTGCCCGAGCCCGCTGAAGCACCGGATCTCCCTCGGAGCGGCCGGCCAACCGCAGCGCAACATAGGCCTTGACGGTTGCGTTGAGTTCCGATGGACCCTGCGCATAGATCGGCCAACCGCCATCCGGCAGCTGCTGCTTGAGGATCGCCCGTACCAGCCGCTCCTCCCTCTCCCGATCCACACGGCCGAGCAGATGCCACATCTTGATGGTGTCCGACTCCAAGGTGGTATCCGCCTCCAGTTCGCCGCACCAGTAACCCTCCGAGGCCTGCTGGCCGAGCAAGAAACCGCTCGCCCTTTCAATCGCCTCATCCAGCATACGGCTGAGGCCCTGCTCCGGAGCGAGAAGTTGGACGCTACCGAGCATAGACCGATCCCTTTTCCAGCAGCTCCTGCGCAGCCTGTGTGATCGCCTCGGTGGTCAACCCCGCCTCCTTCAGAAGGATTTCCCTCTTGCCATGCTCGAAGAACTGATCGGGAATCCCGATCACCCGAATCCGCAGCCCGTTTCGAACCCCTTCAAGCTGTTCCGTCAAGCTCGTCCCGAATCCGCCCTGCAGGATTCCCTCTTCCACCGTGACGACAGCCCGGTGCTCCTTGGCCAATGCCGCATACAGCGCCAAGTCCAGCGGTTTGGCGAATCGCGCGTTCACCACGGTGGTGGAAATCCCCTTGCCTTCCAACAGCTGGGCCGCCTCCAAGGCCGGATA
>JAHFFF010000020.1 GCA_023248095.1 Candidatus Omnitrophota bacterium
CGCCGGGGGTCCGGAAATCAACCGGACGTTGGCAGGCACGATCCCCTTACACAGAGCATAGGTGACCGGCCAAGAATTCAAGAATTGGATGTCTCCTACTCTAATTTGCATGGGCAGCTCCGTACAAGCTGTCGATCAGCTTCGGGACGCGGCCCGCGCGTTGGATCATCCAGGTGAGCTCATCCACCGAAGGGGCATCGTAATGGTTGGCCCCCGCGGCCTTGACGATCCGCTCCTCCATGTTGGTGGAACCGACGTCGTCCACTCCGAAATCCAGCGCCACCTGGATCATCTTGGTCCCCACGTAAGTCCACAACAGTTTGATGTGCGGGACGTTGTCCAGCATGAGCCGCGAGATGGCATACACCTTGAGATCCTCGAAGCCGGTCGTCGGCGGGATATCCGGGAAGGCCGTTCCCTCGGCATGGTAGGAGAGGGGCACGAAGGCCTGCACCCCTTGCGTCTCATCCTGAAGGGCCCGGATCGCCAACATATGATCGATCCGCTCCTCCACCGTCTCCACGTGGCCGTACAGCATGGTGGCGTTGGTGGGGACGCCGTTCAAGTGGGCCTGTCGCTGAACCTCGATCCAGCGTTCCCCGGAGATCTTCTCCGGGCAGATGATCTGCCGCACCCGCTTGCCCAGGATCTCCGCCCCGCCGCCCGGCATGCAATCCATGCCGGCCGCCTTCAACCGCTGGAACACCTCATCCACCGAGAGACGGAACAGCTTGGAAAAGAAATCAATCTCCACGGAGGTGAAGGCCTTGACGGTCGCGGCGGGAACAATCCGTTTGAGGGTGCGGAACATTCCCTCGTAATACTCGAACGGCAGCTTGGGATTCAAACCACCGGTGATGTGGAACTCGCGCACCCCCATCTTGCCGGCGGCCTCCGCCTTCTTGGCGATCTCCTCCAGCGAAAAGGTGTAGGCCTCCTTGTGGTCCAGCGGCCGGTAGAAGGCGCACAACCCGCAGGATAGAACGCAGGCGTTGGAGTAATTCAGATGGAGCGTGTGGGTGTAGTAGGCGACATCACCGTGCATCCGCTCCCGAACGCAATTGGCCAATTCCCCCAAGGTAAAGAGGTCCGCATCGAACAGGCGCATCCCATCTTCCCGGGTCAGCCGCTGACCGGCCTCCACCTTCTCGGCGATGTCCGTGAAATCGCTGCTAATCGCGATCACACCGATCATCCTGAGCAAGCGGTTCACCCTTCGACTGGCTCAGGGTGAACGGCGCGTCGAAGGACGGCAGGCCTGTCCACCGTTTCGACAGTTGGTGCGGAATCTTCATGAGATCCAGCACTCGGCCGACCACGAAATCGACGAGATCGCCGATCTCTTTGGGGGCGTGATAGAAACCGGGAGAGGCCGGCACCACATGCACCCCCGCCTGCGCGAGGGCCAGCATATTCTGCAGGGTGATCTGCGACAGGGGAGTCTCCCGCGGCACGACGATCAAGGGCCGGCGCTCCTTCAAGGAAACCTCCGCCGCCCGATGGATCAGGTTGGAGGAGATGCCGTGCGCGACGGACCCCAGCGTGCCGGTGGAACAGGGGATGATCACCATCCCGGAGGTGGGGAACGATCCGCTGGCCAAGGGGGAGGCCAGGTCCCGAACATCCTCCTCCCGGTAACCCGCAGCGCCCAGGTGATCCTTCAGATCGCCCGAGCCGAGCTCAACGGCCATCACCTGCCGGCCCGCGGGGCTGACCACCGCATACGGCTCCAGCCCCTGCGAGATCAAAACCTCCAGTAGACGAATCCCGTAGCAGGAACCTGAAGCGCCGGTGATCGCAACGATGGGATGGTTCATGGCAATGGTTACCTTGGGAATTTCAGGTCGATCAGCGTGAAGAGAAACAGGGACACGCTCACCCACCCATTGACGGTAAAAAAGGCCCGGTTGATCCGATCCAGTCTGGCCGGACGAACCAAGCGGTGCTCGTACAACAGAAGTCCCGCCACCAGGATCAACCCCACCCAGAACCATCGTCCCAAATCTGTGATCACCCCGAACCATGCGAAGCTCATAACGGCTAAAAAGTGACACAGGCTGGCGACGTTCAGGGAAGGTTTTAATCCAAAGGTCCGTGGAATCGAATATACGCCGTGCCTTCGATCAAAGTCAAGATCTAACAAGGCGTAGAGGATATCGAAACCGGCCACCCACATCAGAACGCCATAGAATAGAGGAAGCAGGCTCCGGTCCCAGTGCCCCGTCACCGCGAACCACCCCCCCACCGGCGCAAGCCCAAGCACCGCACCCAGCCCGAAGTGGCAGGCCCAGGTGAACCGCTTCAGGTGTGGATAGAGGAACATCAGCCCCAACGCCAGCGGCGCCAGGCTCAGGCAAAGCCGGTTCAACTGGGAGGCGGCGAGGAAGAGCAGCCCGCTCGCTGAGAGGGTGAGCACAATCAGCAGCGGAGGCTTCACGCGCCCCGAGGGAACCGGCCAGTTCTTGGTGCGGGGATTGAGCCGGTCCAGCGGCAGGTCGATCAGCCGGTTCAGGGCCATTCCCGCGGTCCGTGCCCCCACCATCGCCAACGTCACCCACCCGACCGTTCTCCATGCCGGGTTTCCATGCGCCGCCACCCACAATCCCAGGTAGGCAAACGGCAGCGCGAAGATCGTGTGCTCCAGCTTGATCGCCTCTGCTAACTCGCTCAACTTACTCATCCTTTTTTCTACCCAGCATCCCCAAAGCAACCCCCAGGTTGTAATGAGCGCTGGGGTTGTCCGGCTGAAGCCGAAGTGCTTCCTCAAATTCTTTTATTGCCTCCTCTAATCTTCCCATCTGCCCGTAGGCCGCGCCCAGATTGTTGTGCACATCCTGGGAGTTGGGATCCAGCCTTAAGGCCTCTCGATACGCTTCGATCGCTTCCTCCATCTTTTTCTGCCGAGCCAAGGCTGCGCCTAAGCTGTTGTAGGCTTGCACAAAATCCGCCTTAAGCTGGGTCGCCTGCCGGTAATGGGCGATCGCCTCCTCCAGCCTCCCCTCCCGCTCCAAAGCCCTTCCCAGATTGTGTTGCGCTCTCCAGTTCTCCGGTCTCTTGCCGACCGTATCCTGCCAGAGGGTAACTTCAGTTTTGTAGTCGAGGTTGCGCCGGATCGTCATGGCGGAGAACCCACCCGCCCCAAGTATCAACATCCCCGTTGCAACCGCTCGCGCCGTCGTCCCCCAGGAACCGAACACCCGCTTCAGAACCTCATAGCCGGCTACCACCACTCCCATCAACACCGCGATCAGGGGCAGGTACATCCGGTGCTCAAAGGCGCAGTCGGCGAGTGGAGAGAAACTGGATGTGGGCGCCAGAATCCCAAAGAACCAAGCGCCTAAAAATCCCGCCGCCCAGCCCCGCCGGAGCGCAAAGACAGTCGCACCCAGCAAACTCCCGACCACCAACCCCGGGAAAAGAACAGCCCCCGTCCCGTGAACAACCGGCCAGTTGTAGTCGAAGACCAGCGGCTGAGGCCAGAAGGAAAGACGCAAGTAATGCAGGATCACCTCCATCTGCGTAAAGGCATAGGAAATGGGTGTTATCCCCGGCACTTGAAAACCCACGGAAATCTCATTCGTTTGGTGGAAGGGAAACCAAGTCCAGATCAGGACCCCATAGCTCACGATCAATCCCCCATACAGCTTCCCTCGCCGCCTCAGCAACTCCTTCCATGATTCCGCCAGGAACAATCCGTCGTATAGAAACACCATCAGCGGCGCCGTCATCATGATGGTTTTGGTTCCCATCCCCAGGGCGCAACAAAAAACCGCTCCGGTCTCCCAGAAAACCCTCCGGGGCTCGGCAGCCGCGCGGATCACGCAGTATAAGGTTGAGAGATAGAGGAACCCCATGAGGGACTCTGCGCGCTGGATCACATACGTCACAGCCTGGGTATTCAAGGGATGGACTACCCAGAGAAGGCCTACCGCGCCGGCAAGAGAAGCTGCCGCATTCCCGTACCGATCTTTTAACCGGCGAGTCAGCAGGGTCCTCCGGACCAGACCAAAAAGCACACAAGCTGCACCCAGATGGATCGCTAAATTAACGAGGTGGTAGCCGAAGACATTCAATCCCCCCAGGGCATAATTCACCGCAAAGGTGAGGTCCGACACGGGCCGGAAGGATTTCGAGAGTATTTCCCCAATCGGCCGGAGGTGATGAAGCAGGGGTTCATCCACGAGGTGCAGGCGGTCATCGAACACGAACGGGCCCCAAAGGCTGTTCCCGTAGGCCAGCAACCCCGCCGCCAGGATGAAGACCGGCCAGGGGTTCATTGGGTTTGCTCTTTCCTTCTCAACATTTCCAAAACCATCCCCAGGTTGTAGCGGGCCTCCGCATCGTCAGGCTGAATCCTGAGGGCCTCTTCGAACATTGCCTTCGCCTCTTCCACCCTTCCCAACCCTCCCAAGGCATGACCTAAGTTGGTCAGCACCCTCACATTACCCGGCGAGATCTTCAGCGCCTCCTCAAACCCCTTAGCTGCCTCAGCATAACAGGAAAAGGCTTCATCGGACCTCCCCAGCTCCGCTAATACTTCTGCCCGACGCAACCAATAGATAGGACGCACGAATTGGTACCCCGCCACAACTTCATTTGCCTTGGAAAGGTGACATGCCATGCCATAATTCTCGCTGGCCTTCTGCAACAAGACCTCTCTTTGAGGGCTTGGCTTCCCTTGGGCTTGGCTTCTGTATGCCGAAGCCAGATTCCCATAGTCGATGCTTCGGATGCGGTAACCCATATATCTCTCGATGATCTTCTGATCAGGCCTCATCCAAAAACCCAGGAACCCTAGGAAACAAAAGGCGAAAAACAGGGCCCGCCATCTCTTAGCCCTCCATTGATAGAAAAGCCAAACAGAGGCGTAGCCTGCGGCCAAAATGAAATACGGAACGCTGGGGATTCGGTACCGGCCCAGGACGTGAACCAGGATGACCGATAGGCTGAGGATTGCCGAAAATCCATAAAGCCATCGACTTCCATCGTATCGACCTGCCATGAGGAACAACCCAAGTAGAGCGAAGGGACCGATCAACGAAAAATCCAATCCAATCTTAAGTGCCATCGTTTTCTCTCGAAACAGGTCAAAGTTGAGGCCTTGAGGGATTTCGTATCCGTTAAAAAACATTTTGATCTTGTTGGAATAAAGATCGAGATATTGCTTAGGATACAGGCGGATATGTTCGAGGAAGATTTTGGCGGCTTTTGCAATACTGCCCTGGCTTTCCTCTAGGAGCGTCTTCTCGGTCTCCAGACCTCCTAAGCCGACCCCGGAAGAATCAGGGGCGTTGCCTTGCCAGAAAACCTCCAGGCCTTGACTGGAGATGACAAATTCCCCCCCTACGGCTAAGTTGCGCAGCATCAGAGGCAAAACCAGTATGGCCATCCCAAGAAGGAAAAGCAGCACCCCCCTGATCCTCCCCTGATTCCTCCTCGACTTGCCCACCACCAACCCCGGCACAATGAACAAAGGCAGGGCGTTGGGTTGGACAACCGTGGACAGGCCCATCATCCCCCCAGCGCAAAGGAGATCCTTCATCCTCCCCTTTTTCCATCCCCTCAAGAGGAAGTAAAAACCAAAGAGGCTACTGTAGGTAATGACGCAAGAACGCAGTACCTGGCACTCGTAGAAGATGAATGGAGCATACACCGCTGCGATGGCCGCCGACACAAGCCCGACCGCGCGATCTTCAAACAGCAGGCACGCAGACCGATACAGGATGTAGACAGCCATCAGTCCCAAGAGAATTTGAAAGATGAACACGGTGTTGATCGTCTGTGGGAAAAAGGTGAAGAGTGCCGCAATCAGATATGAATAGCCCGGAGAGTAGAACGTTGCGTGAGAGCCAAGCCAATTCCCCCTGACAAACTCTAGCGCAAGCGACATGAAACGATACTCGTCAAAGGTGCTGTGCTGAGTCACAAAATACGGCAGGGGATTTCCCTGAAGTTCGATCAGATACCAGAACCTTAAGAACGCGGCGGTAAGGAGAACGCCCCCCAAGGTGATTTTCACTGATGCGCGTTTATAATCTAACATAGGGGCCTTGCCGAGAGATCGGGATGCTGCTGCCTCCCTTACCAGACAATGAAAAACCGAATGGCGTTCCAGTAGAGCCAAATAAGGGGATTGACGATGAGATGGAAGGGGACGGATCGAATCTCCGCAAAGATGATACGCCCCGAGAAACTGCGGACAAAATCTGCATCCCTTTGAGTGCGGAAGAGGGAGATTCCCCGCCGGCGATCGAGGATGAACCTCCAGGTTTTGGGCCGCAGGAAGTACCGGATCACTCGGACCATAACCTTTGCCTTCCCGCGCAAGCTGAAGTAAATAACAGCCCCCACTTCAAAGAGAAGCAAACCCGGAAGCATCAGGAGAAGCGTTTTCCATTTCTCCAACGCGAAAAGGGTCAGCAGGCGGTTGCGTTCCACATAATAGATGGCATTCAGGATGCTCTGGAAATCGTATTTATGGTGGCAGATCGACTTTTCTGCCAGGCCCACCCGATAGCCGGCGAGCCTCGCGCGCCAGCAAAACTCCAGGTCGTCGCCGTACAGGAAATACTCCTCACAGAAAAGACCGACCTTTTCAAAAACCTCCCTCTTGACCAGCATGGAAGCGCCGCTGGCAAAATCGATCTTGGGGTATTGGAAAGTCGTGGAATCCTCCACCCCATAGCCGTTACAGTAGCCGTAACCGAGAAACTGGATTCGGTTCCCCAGGGAGTTGATCTTCTTCGTCCCGTGAAGAAGGATCTTCGATTGAAGGATGTGGAGTTCCTGCTTCTGTTGCGCTTCATCGACTAGATGTCTCAGCCAATCCCGGTCGAGAACGGTATCCATGTTGAGCGTGACGAAGTAATCGAAACCTTCTTTTATGGCGGCCCGGACAGCGATGTTGTTTCCACCCGCCCAACCCAGGTTTTCCGGATGGGAAAGGATCCGTGCCTCAGGAGCAATCTTGGCGAGATAAGACCGGCTTCCCTCCGTGGACCCATTGTCCACGATGAATACCTGAAACAACTGCTTGGGATAACTTTGGGCGCGGAGGCTTTCGTAGCATGGAAGGAAATGTCTTTCCGCGTAGTCCTTGTAGTTGACGAGGACGACGGCGACCTTGGGGGAATTAGAGATTGTATTCGGACCAGCGGCGGGTGACAAGTTCTTGGACCTGCGGGCTCATCACGATGGGTTCCGGCCAAGGGCGGGGATGACCTTCTTCCGGGAGTTTTCGGGTCGCGTCGATACCCATCTTCGAACCGTAATTCCACTGAGGCGATGCGTGGTTCAAGGTATCGACCGGGCCTTCCGTGAAGAAGCAGTCCCGCTGGGGATCGATGTTCATGAAGGCAAGCCAGGCCACCTCGCTCAGGCTGTGGACGTCCACCCAGTCGTCCACCACGACGATCACCTTGGTAAACATGAGCTGGCCCAATCCCCAAAGGGCATGCACCGCCTTGCGGGCCTGGCCGGGATAAGATTTCTTGATGGAGACAATGACGGCGTTGTTGAAGATCCCCGCCGCCGGGAAGTTCATGTCGATGATCTCCGGCACCAGCTTCCGGATGATCGGTAGGAAGACCCGCTCAGTCGTCTTGCCGAGCCAGACATCCTCCATGGGGGGCTTGCCGACGATGGTGGTGAGGTAGACCGGATTGCGCCTGTGCGTGATGGCGGTGACATGGCAGACAGGGTACGGCTCCGGAAGAGAGTAATAGCCGGTGTGGTCGCCGAACGGCCCTTCCTCTTGCAACTCTCCCACTTGAACGTATCCCTCGATTACGATCTCCGCCTGCGCGGGAACCTCCAGCTCCACGCTGACCCCCTTCACCAGCTCCACCGGCTCCTTGCGCAGGAATCCGGCGAACAGGTACTCATCGATCTCCGGCGGCAGCGGTGCGCTGGCGACGTAGACCGATGCGGGATCTCCTCCGAGCGCGATCGCCACCGGCATCTTTTCCCCTTTGGCGTAGCCGCGCCAATGCTCCGCCCCATCCTTGTGAAGCTGCCAGTGCATGAGCAGGGTCCGGTCATCCACCACCTGCAGCCGGTACAGCCCGACGTTCCGCTTGGCCGTAGCCTTGTTGCGGGTGATCGTGGCCCCCAGCGTGATGTACCGGCCGGCATCCTTGGGCCAGCACTGGAGGATCGGCAGCATGCCCAGGGAGGGCCGGTCCTTGATCACCACCTCCTGGCACGGCGCGCGGGAAACCACCCTCGGCGGAAACTGCGCCATCTCCGCCAACTTCGGAAGCAGGCTCAACTTCTCGACCAGCCCAGTCGGGTTGGGGATCTCCAGTAATTTCTCGATGCGGGCGGGGATCTCGTTGAGGTCGCCGACGCCGAGTGCCAACTCCATCCGCTTCTTCGTCCCGAACAGATTGATCGCTACCGGGAAGGCGGAACCCTTCACCTGCTCAAACAGCAGCGCAGGTCCGCCGGTCTTCATCACCCGATCCGCAATCTCGGCGATCTCAAGGTGAGAATCCACGGGAACCCGGATGTGCTTGAGCTCTCCGCGCCGTTCCAGCTCCTCAACAAACTCCTGCAGGTTTCTGAACGCCATGGCCAGCCTAACCCCTCCTTACGTTATGGCAGACAGAATAACAGGCTCGTACAGGTGAGGCAAGCTCACCGAGGGCGCAATGCCTGATAAAGGACCACAATCCCGCCTTGGAGAGGCTCCGCCTGGACCTGCGTGAATCCCGCCGAGCTGAGCAGACCCACGACCTCTCCGGGATCCATGAAGCTCAGGATGGAGCGGCGCAGGTAAAGGAAGGGCCAGATTCTTCCGGTGGTCAGAACACCGATCAGCGGAACGGCTGCCGTTAACCAGACGCTGTGCCCGAGCCGAAGCAGGAGGTTTTTGGGCCGGCCGAATTCCAGCAGGGCGATCCGCCCATCCGGCCGCACCACCCGGTGCAGTTCGCGGAAAGTGGCGGAAAGGTCGCTGACGTTGCGCAGGGCGAAACCGATCGTCGCGCCGTGGAAGCTCCCCCCGGAAAACGGCAAGCTCTCTGCGCGAGCCTGCGCGAATTCCACGTGCCATCGGGCAAGCGGATGCCGCCCCAACTTTCTCGCGGCGGAGGAAAGCATGGGCCCGGAGAGGTCGCAGGCGGTCACCTTACCCAAGGGCACCAACTGCAGGATCGCCTCTGTCGCCAGATCACCCGTCCCGCTGGCCAGATCCAGCACCCGCATCCCGGGAACGAGGTTTAAGCTCCGGATGGTTCTGCGCCGCCAGCTCCGATCCAACCCCAAGCTCGCGATCCGGTTGAACAGGTCGTAGCGGGGCGTGATCGTATCGAAGAGCCGGCGGACGAACCCTTCCTTAGAACATGCTCCGGTTGGGGACGAAGGTGACGACGCCGCGCGCGTCGTCGAAGCAGATTTGGTACCGCCGGAAGAGGTCCCGGCGCCCCAAAAGATTGAAATCAATGTCAAACCCTCGAGGTACTCCGAACGTGATGGATAAACGGTGATCGCCCAGCTTGACCCAAAGACGGTGGAGGCTGATCTGATGCGTCTGCCCGCCGCTGGTGGTCACGGCCATCCTTCTCGCCTTGATCCTAAGAAGCCCGAGCCTCCGGGCCTCGGTGACGGTCAGGATGCTGTAGGCGGCGCCGGAATCCAGATAGCCCCAGATCCGGCGCCAGCGATGCCCGGCCAGCACCTTGATGGGGATCACCGGAGCGCCGGCCTCCCGATAATGCCGGTATGGAAAACGAATGATGGCCGGCTTCACGAACCTGGTACTTCCACCTGTAAAGCTGGGATATCTTTTCGCACTGCTTTCACCTCCCAGTAGAACTCACCTGCCGGCTCCGTCCCAAAAACTCCAAAGGCCCCCTCCTTCACCCCCGTTGCACTCAAGAGAAAAGGCTTCTGGCCCCTCGGCGTCAATTGGACCGTCCGATCTTTCTCCCGCGTCAACGCCTCGAAGTAATCAGGGAGAACCACCTTCGCCCTTCCATCCGCCAGCTTCCCCTCACCCCGGTAATACACCGCTGCCTCCGGACCCTCCAAGGAAGCATGAACCAACCGATACCCCGGCCGGCTGGGGTGATCGATCACGAACGACTTCGCACCGGATACCGCCAGATTGCCGTAGATCTGTACGCTCTTCGCGCCCACATCCATACCTATACTCCCATCGGCACTGAGTGCAAAACGCGCCTTCCAACCAGCATCCGTCGCGGTAAGATTTTGAAAAAGGACGAAGTTCCCATCTTGGCAGTTAAGCATGACGAGTGGTTGCCCAGGGTCTGGATAATTCCATCTCGTCCCGTCCCACCATGCGTTGTTCGAGTAAAAAGCTGCGTTCCTCCAACCAATATTTGGCGTACTCGATAGGTAAGCACTCCCCAGTCGAAAGACCGCACCCAGAGGCAACTCCAACTGAAACGAAGGGTTGGTGACCCCAATCCCCACGTTACCATTCGCGTTGATCCGCACCCTTGTTTGATTGTTCGTCATGATCTCCAGTGGATCATTCGACGCAGTCCCCACCACCCCCAGATCCGGCGCCGCCACCAGCTGTACCTGCGACGGATTTGTCCCGGTTCGCTCCACCAGAAAATCCGCGTTGGGATTGGCCGCGCTCCCGGCAACTGAGACATGCAGCTCTCCCTGCGGATTGGTTGTTCCTATCCCCACATTTAACGTTCCCGTTCCTGCTCCGGGCATGAACAACGTCTTGCTGGCAGCATTGTCCGTACCCGTCACCTGCAACCGTCCCATCGGCGCAGTGGTGCCTATCCCCACATTGCCAGTCCCTTGTTGAATGGATAGCCGGATCGCACTATCCGCATCGGAATAGATGCCTAGATCCTCCGTGCCATCGTTGCGCGAGCCGATCGTCCACTTCAGCGCACCCGCCGTCAGCAACTGTAGACCGTTGTAGAAATTGACATTGTTGCTGCGGTTTGCCATGAACAACGCTGTTCCCGTTCCGCCACCGTTGGCGTACACATTCCCCTTCACCTCCAAACGCTGAGTCGGCGGGTTCACCGACGTAAAACCGGATCCTATCCCGACCAGAAGGTCCGGTATGCCTGCCGCCCCAGTGTCCAGCCCTGGTGTGAACAGCACGTAACTGGACTGATCGTTGTATCCCACGATGTGCAGGGGACCCAGCGGAGTCGTTGTCCCGATTCCTACTGAATCATAGATGAATGCCTGCCCATCGTTTGGTGTTACCGTTGCGTAAGGTGTCCCCACCGTGAGGCTCCGGAGGTGCAGGTCCGGCGTCGACGGTGCCGGATAGTAGGTCACCAGTTCGATCGTTTCCGCCCAAGCGGCAGGGCAGAATAAAAAAGCGGCAATCCCACTCATCACCCATATGAATCCAATCCAACGAACGATGCAGAGGTGCTTCATCGGGATTTGATCTCCTCCTGTTTTTGAGTGATCATTCCAATGCTTAAGTAGGTTTCACGGCACAACAGACGAAGCTCTTCTTGAGAAATGGCCAGCGGCGGCATAAGCACGATCACGTTGCCCAGCGGTCGAAGGAAAATTCCTCTGTTTCGCAGATACTGACATATCTGAATCCCCATTTTCTGCTCCCAGGGGTAAGGTTGTCGAGTCTTTTTCTCCTCCACCAGCTCAATCCCGGCGATGAGGCCCCTTTGCCGGATCTCTCCCACGTGGGGAAGGCTCCGAAATTGGGCCAACTCCTTTTGAAACAGACGGATCTTGGGCTGAAGTCTCTGGAGGATTCGCTCCCGGTGGAAGAGGCGCAGGTTTTCCAAGGCCACGGCGCAGGCCAAGGGATTCCCCGTGTAGCTGTGGCCGTGGAAGAAGGTCCGCAAGGAGGAGTAGGAACCGAGGAACCCCCGATAGACGCGGTCGGTGGTGAGCGTCGCCGCCAGGGGAAGATACCCGCCGGTGAGCCCCTTGGCCAAACAGAGGAAATCCGGCCTCACCCCCTCCACCTCGCAGGCGAACATCTTTCCGGTCCGGCCGAACCCTACCGCCACCTCGTCGGCAATCAGGAAAAGGCCGTGGCGCCGGCATAATCGCTCCACCCGTTTGAGCCATCCCGTCGGCTGAGTGATGATTCCCGCCGCGCCCTGAACCAGCGGCTCCACCACCACGGCAGCCACCTCCTCTCCACGTTCGGATAGGATTTTCTTCAGGGATCTTAAGGAGGCTTCACCGCTCGTACCCCGATAGGGATAGGGGGCCGGCACCTTGAATCCCTTGAACAACAGTGGGCCATAAACGTGGTGAAACAGATCGATTCCACCCACGCTGACGGAGCCGAGGGTGTCGCCGTGGTAGGCGTTGACAAAATGGACGAACCGGCGCCGGCGGGGCTGCCCGTTCTGCTGCCAGTACTGGAACGCCATCTTCAGCGCGATCTCCACCGCCGTGGAGCCGCTGTCGGAATAGAAGGCTCGGGTGAGACCTTTCGGCGCGATTCGCAAAAGTTCCTCCGCCAGTTCAATGGAAGGGACATTCGCCGCACCCAGCAGGGTCGAGTGGGCAATCTTCCCAAGCTGAGCCCTCAGCGCCCGATCCAGCGCCGGGTGGCGGTGGCCGTGAAGATTGACCCACAGGGAGGAAACCCCATCGAGATAGCGCCTGCCCTGTAGGTCGATGAGGTGGACTCCATCGCCGGACTCCACGATGAGCGGCTCCTGTTTTTCCCAATCGGCCATCTGGGTGAAGGGATGCCAGATTCGTTTGCGGTCCAGGCGGCTCAGGCGCCGTGCATTCGTGCGCCGCTTAGAGAAACGGGCTCGAACTTCCTTCAACAGTGGATCGGCCCGCAGATGCCGGGCAACCTTGCGTGGAGAAGGGGAGGAAAGCTGCGGGACAATCCCGAAGACCGGTAGCCCGGACAATTTCCGGATCACCTGCGGATTGGTTCTCTCCGCCAAGGAGGGATTCCGGCTGCGCCGGTTCAGCACGACCCCTAAAACCTCCAGTCCCTCGGAACGGACCGCCTCAATGGTCAACAGCGTATGATTGATCGTGCCCAAACCGGCCCGGGCCACGATGAGAAGGGGCAACCGCAGCCTCCGGATCAGATCGGCCACCGTCCGCTGGGAATCGAGCGGAACGGAAAGCCCGCCGATCCCTTCCACCAGCATGAAGTCGTGGCGCTGGGACAGCGTCAGGAACGCCTGCTCGACCCGCTCGAATGAAATTCGTGCATCGCCAGGCCGCTCACCCTGAGCTTGTCGAAGGGCCACCCAGGGAGCCACGGGAGGTTCAAAGCGGTAGGGACAAACCAGTTCGATGGGATCGGAAGAGCTGCTTGCTTTAAGGAGAGACTCCGCATCCTCGGAGAGAAGCTGGCCGTTCCTGCGCAGGCAACCGGTGGCAACCGGCTTCATCACCCCAACGTCCACCCCGCGCCGCCGGAAGGCATCGGCCAAGGCGGCGGTGATCACCGTCTTGCCTACCTCGGTGTCCGTCCCCGTGATGAACAACCCCGGTGAAGGGCCGGCGATGGGGCTGGGTTTCGCAGGACGCGGCCGGTCTCCTCGGCCTTCGGCCTCGTCGGTCAGGGTCCTCACTTGCTCGGACCCATCGCCAACCGTGGCCTCCTTATTCGTCGGCCGGCGATCCCAGCGTGCCCGTCCGCTCGTCGATGGCCCTCGCTCGTCCCCATCCAAGCAGCTCGAGGGGGACACCATGCCCGCTCGGGCCACCCATGCCTGCTTCACCCATCCCCCTCGCCAACCCATTTTAGGGGTGGGTGGCCGGCAACCAAAAACTCCTTCGGTGGAAGCACCCCGATGAAATCGTCTGCAGGCGCTCCCTGGAGGATAGCCGTGGTGATGATTCCTGAGGCAGCCGTCGTCACCGATTGCATGGTAGAAAAAACCATGGGGACATTTGCGCTGGCATACGGAGCTCCCGAGGGGCCGTAAAGCTGCTGAAGGTTCACGGTGTGTGAATAAAACTCCTGCGCTCGGGTCTCATACTGCACCCGTTCCTTCGGATCGGAAACCAACCGGGCGGTTCCGAGCAGAAACAGGATCAGCCCAAACGCAGCCTCCGGCTGAAGCAGGCGCTCCATTTTCAACCGGAACTCGGGCGGAACCTGAACGAAAGGATCCACAAAGGTGGACCGGAAGTAGTAGAGCCCCTTCAGGCCCTCGGGAACGAGGCCGACCGCCGAATCCTCCACATGAGCAGGCGGAGCTTCGACGAGGAACCGATCCTCCACATATCGGATTCCCGAGCGGGCGATTTCCAGGTCATACGGCAGGAAGACATAGGCGGCCCATGTGTTGTTGTCCACCGCCACGCTGGGCAATCCATCCGTCCCGGTGAAAACCTTCCCTCGATCATCCAGGGCCGATACGAAATGGTCCCCCTGCCAGAACGATCGGCGGACCCCCTGCATGAGGAGATCATGCCGTCGGATCAACTCCTCCAGAAAGGCGGCCTCTTTCGGCATCGACCGCTGGGTTGCTCGGAAGGCCAAGCGGAAGGTACCGGCTGCATCGATGCAGTGTTCCAGGATCACGTGCTGATAGGGATGGTTCAGCTCTCCTTCGTAGACCCGGTATCCCATGGACTCCCCATTCTTGATATCATCCGCGTTGTGCAACCCGGCGCGGATGAGTCCGCAGCGAGGATCGGCGGAATCCAGGACCTGCTGCTTAAAAAGGAACTCCTGAACGGCCCGGTTCGCCCAAGTCATAAGGCTGGGATCGCTGCGGGCCAACGCGTAAGCGTAAAGGGCATTCAGGCACCAGCAGATGGCCCCGGTGGGCCCGCGCGGGTCGATGAAGAAATCCCCACGGGTGTTATAGGAAAAATGCCACATCCCTTTAAACCCGCGGGCCTCCTCCTGCAGGGCCAATTGCATCAATCGGCCGGCCTGGTACCCCGCCTGTCGAATTCGATTGGCCTTCAGATCCGCGTAGATGCTCAGGGCCACGTCGTAAATCCAAATTCGGCCGAAGCCGGCGATCGACCTTGAATCCGGGTGGCTCGGATCTTCCTTAAAGCTGCGCCGCAGGCCCTGGAAATCAAAACCAACCTGGCCGTTGACGCTGGGCTCCATCAGCATCTGTTGATCCAGGAACGCCAGGCTGTTCTTCAAGAACTGGGATTGAAGCTCGGTGGAAATCATCGGCTCACCGCAACCCTTTCACATACTTGGCGGAAGGCCCCGAGTGCCGCATCAAGATCCCCTTCTGTATGCAGGCTGGTCAAAGAGGTCCGGATCCGGGCGGAACCCTCCGGCACCGTCGGCGGTCGGATGCCGGGCGCATAGACCCCTGCCTCGAACAACGCCTGCGCCAATTCCATCGTCTGCCGGTTGGGCCCCACCCGAATCGGAATGATGGGACTTGCGTGGGAAACCAGCTCGCATCCAAGCTGCATCAACCCGGAACTCCACCGGCGGACATTTTCCCATAACCGTTCGCGCCTGCCCGGCTCCTCCTTTACAACCCGCAGTGCCTCCAACGCCGCCGCCGCGCAGCTGGGTGGTAATGCAGTTGTATAGATGAAGGAGCGCGCCTTATTTCTCAGCAGCTCCACAAACACCTTGGGTCCCGCGAGGAACCCGCCCATGGATCCCAACGCCTTGGAGAGAGTCCCCATCTGCAGGATTCCCTCCG
>JAHFFF010000165.1 GCA_023248095.1 Candidatus Omnitrophota bacterium
CGTCGAGTCCGGCATGCCGACCTACAGCGGAGGTTTAGGTGTGCTGGCGGGGGACACCATCCGGACGGCGGCGGACATGGGGATACCGATGGTCGGCGTGACCCTGCTGCACCGCAAGGGCTACTTCACGCAGAAGCTGGACCCCAGCGGTTGGCAGCACGAGGAGCCGGTCGAATGGAACGCAGAGAAGTTCCTCGAGGAGATCAAACAGAGGGCCTCCGTGGAGCTGGAAGGCCGCACCATCTACATTCGCGCATGGAAATATGAAGTTGCCGGAGCAAGCGGATTCACCGTGCCGGTCTATTTCCTGGATACCGACCTGGCGGAAAATTCTCCCGATGACCGAACACTGACCCATCACCTGTACGGCGGAGACACCCGCTACCGGCTTTGCCAGGAAACGATCTTTGGGATCGGGGGCGTGCGGATGCTGCGGGTGCTCGGCTACGATGGGATTACCCGCTACCACATGAACGAAGGGCACGCGAGTCTGCTTACCCTGGCCCTCCTGGACGGCGAGGCACGCAAGGTCAGCAAGGAGACCTTCGGGCCGGAGGAGGTGGAGCGGGTCCGGCGGAAGTGCGTCTTCACCACGCATACCCCCATCTCCGCCGGCCACGACCAATTCCCGCTGGATCTGGTTGAGCGGGTGCTTGGTCGGTCGGATATTGAAAGTATCAAGGAGGTATTTCTGACCGACAGCTCCCTCAACATGACTACCTTGGCCCTCAACCTCAGCCATTACGTCAACGGCGTGGCCAAGCGCCACGGAGAGGTTTCCCGCTCCATGTTTTCCCGTGAGGTGGATGCGATCACGAACGGAGTCCACGCACCGACCTGGACCTCCGAGCCGTTCCAGAAACTGTTCGACCGGTACGTGCCCGGCTGGCGGGAGGATAACTTCGCGCTGCGCAACGCCCTGACCATTCCGAAGCCGGAGATTTGGGAGGCGCACCTGGCGGCGAAGCGGATGCTTCTCGAGCGTGTGAAGAAGGAGACCGGCGTGGAGCTGGACGAAAAGGTCCTCACGCTCGGTTTCGCTCGACGTGCTACCGGCTACAAACGGGCTGATCTGCTGTTGTTCGATTTGGGCCGGTTGAAAGTAATCTCCGCCGGCGCCGGCTCGCTGCAGGTGGTCTATGCCGGCAAGGCCCACCCGCACGATGAGGACGGCAAGCGGATGATCCAGCGGATCTTCGAGGCGGCCAAACAGGCTGCTCCGGAGATCAAGATCGTCTACCTGCAGAACTACGAGATGGAACTGGGCCAGCGGATCACCGCCGGCTCGGACATCTGGCTCAACACGCCCCAGCCTCCGCTGGAGGCCTCCGGTACCAGCGGGATGAAGGCCGCCTTGAACGGCGTTCCCTCCTTGAGCGTCCTGGACGGTTGGTGGGTGGAAGGGCATCTGGAGGGGGTCACCGGCTGGGCCATCGGCGAGGATGAGGGGAAAAAGCCGGACCAGGGGGATCGCCGGGCCCGCGACTCCGCCGCGCTGTATGACAAGCTGGAGAAGGTGGTCGTTCCCGCCTACTACAAAGACCCGGACAGTTTCATTGACGTGATGCGGCATGCCATCGCCCTCAACGGTTCCTATTTCAACGCCCAGCGGATGCTGGGGCAGTATGTCCTGGACGCCTATTTCCGGTAAGGGGTGGAGTGAAACGATTGATCCTCTATGATCTCGACGGGACCTTGGCGGATACTCGGAAGGATATTGCTCAGGCTGCCAATCACATGCGGGCTCAGATGCAGTTGCGTCCTTTGCCGGATCAGGCGATCTGCGGGTACGTCGGCTTGGGGCTAAGGAAATTGGTGCAAAGCTGCCTGGGGACCGAAGAGGATCGGCGGACGGAGGAAGGGATGCGGATCTACCGGGCTTTTTATGCGGAGCACCTGTTGGATCACACGGTCCTGTATCCCGGGGTTCGTGAGGCGCTCGAATTTTTCAGGCCGCGGCAGCAGGCGGTGGTGACGAACAAGCCCAACCCCTACTCCCGGCAAATCCTGGAAGGGCTGGGGATTGTAGGGTACTTCTTCGAGATCATCGCGGGCGATTCGGAGTATGCGAAGAAACCGGATCCTGAGAGCCTGTTGGCGATCATGAGCCGGCAAGGGATCTCAGCCTCGGAGGCGGTTTTGGTGGGGGACAGCGCCATCGACGTCGAGACCGGCGCGAGGGCCGGCGTTTTTACCGTCGGCGTGACGCATGGATTTTCCGATGAGCAGGAGCTAAAGGCCGCCCGGCCGGATTGCGTCGTGGACAGCTTTGAGCAGTTGCTGAAGTTTGCCCAGAGGGAGGGCTGGTAGTGGAGGAGAACCGGCGCAGATACACCACACTGGATGCGGCGGCGGATGAGCAGATCCAGGAGTTGCTCAAACCTTTCGCTGATCCGTTCGACCGGACCCTGCTGGCGGAGATGATGACCTCGGTCTACCGCCTCGGCCGGGACCAGGCCTCCACGATCGATCTGAAGATCATCAACAGCGCCTTGAAGGAGTTGCGCTACGCCTTCAATGTCTTCCAGCCGTACCGGCACGTGCGAAAGGTGGCCGCCTTCGGCTCTGCCCGCACGCCGAAGGGGCGGCCCTCCTACGAAATGGCCAAAGAGTTCGGTCGGATCATGGTACAAGCCGGATGGATGGTCATCACCGGCGCGGCGAGCGGCATCATGAAGGCGGCCAACGAGGGGGCGGGCCGTCAGGCAAGCTTCGGGCTGAACATCCGGCTTCCCTTCGAGCAGGAGGCCAATCCGGTGGTCGCGCGCGACAAGAAGCTGATCACCTGCAAATATTTTTTCACGCGGAAACTGCTCTTCATCAAGGAGTCGTCCGCGACGGTTCTCTTTCCAGGCGGGTTCGGAACGCTCGATGAAGGGTTCGAATGTCTCACGTTGATGCAGACGGGGAAGAGCGAGCCCCGGCCGGTCGTCTTCGTGGATTATCCCGACGGGCATTTCTGGAGGCCCTTGCTCAAATTCTTCCAGGAGCGGCTGCTCGAAGAGGGGATGATCTCTCCTTCCGATCAGTCGCTGTACCAGGTGGCCTACTCCGCTCAGGAGGCCGCCGAAATCATCCAGCGCTTCTACCACGTCTATCACTCGATGCGCTATGTGGACCACCAGATGGTGATCCGTCTTCAGAGGCGGCTGCCTCAGGTGGCGGTGAACAAGCTCTCGCTCGATTTCAAAGATATCCTGCTTTCCGGGAAGATCGTTCAGGGTGCCGCACTGCCGCAGGAAGAAGAGAGCCAGGCGGATGAGCCGGAGCTCAAAAAACTCCCGCGCCTTATCTTCCAGTTCAACCGCAAGGACTACGGCCGCCTCATTGAGATGATCCACCGGATCAATCAGTTGGTATAATGTCCGGGATGAAGAAGACCCCGCTACGTGGGACGACGCTGGTTGTAGGCGTGCTCGTCCTCACCTGGCTGGTTGTACCTGCCTGGGCGTTCGAGACCAGCTGGGTTGATCTGAACTCTCAGGTGATTTCCCTCTACCATCAGCGCCGGTACGAAGAGGCGCTCCCTTCAGCCAGGCAGGCCCTTTCTCAGGCAGAATCTCTCTACGGAAGCGAGCATCCCTATACCTCCACCTCCCTGAACAACTTGGCTGCCATTTATTACTCCCTGGGCCAAACCGCAGAGGCGGAACCTCTTTATCAGCGGGCCTTGGCGGTTGACCTGAAACTTTTTGGGGAAGGGAACAGCCGGGTTGAAATCGACCGGAACAACCTGCAGAAGCTACAGCCCATCTTGCCACCGACCGGTGAAGAATCGAAGCAGTCGAAAGGCGCAGAATCGCCTCAGACTGGAAAGTCTTGGGGCGGGTGGGATTGGGAGTACTGGAAGAAGGCCGGCTTGACCCC
>JAHFFF010000166.1 GCA_023248095.1 Candidatus Omnitrophota bacterium
CTGGTGGGGGCATTCGGGAATTATCTGATCCCGCTTAAAGTAGGCGCGCCGGATATGGCCTTCCCCCGGCTGAACATGCTCTCTTTCTGGATGTTCCCGATCGCGGCGGCGACCGTCCTGTTCGGATTCTTCGTGGAGGGAGGCGCTGCCGCATCCGGCTGGACGGCCTATGCCCCCTTAAGCGCCTTGAAGGAAACCATGGGCCCCGGACAAACCTATTGGGCTGCAGGGGTGGTGGTGCTCGGGTTCTCCTCCATCTTCGGCGCGGTCAACTACGTCGCCACCATCATCAATCACCGTGCTCCGGGAATGAGCTTCCACCGGATGCCGATCTCCATCTGGGCCCTCTTCACCACCGCGGTCCTGACGCTGTTGGCCACACCCGTCCTGGCCTCGGCGATGATCCTGCTCCTGCTGGACCGCAGCCTGGGAACCAGTTTTTTCCTTCCGGCCAATCTGATCGTGAACGGCACTCCCCTGACCCACGCCGGCGGGCAAGCCCTCTTGTGGCAGCACCTGTTCTGGTTCTATTCGCATCCCGCCGTTTACATCATGATCCTGCCAGCGATGGGATTTGTCTCCGACATCCTGCCTACCTTTTCCCGCAAGCCGATCTTCGGCTATCATGCCATTGCCTATTCCGCCGTCGCCATCGGGGCCGTCGGCTTCCTCGTTTGGGCGCATCACATGTTCCAGACCGGAATGAACCCGATGCTGGGGACCTCCTTCATGATTTCCACCATGGCCGTCGCCGTGCCGACGGGGGTAAAGGTGTTCAGCTGGATGGGAACCCTTTGGAGGGGCTCGATCCGGCTGACCACCCCGATGCTTCACGCCCTCGGCTTCATCTCCATGTTCATCATCGGGGGCTTAACCGGCATCTTCCTGGCCTCGACGCCGGTGGACATGTACATGCACGATACCTACTTCGTGGTGGGCCACTTACACTACGTCCTATTCGGCGGTTCCCTCTTTGGGGCCTTCGCCGGAATCACCTTTTGGTTTCCCAAGATGTTCGGCCGGATGCTCAACGAGCGGTTGGGCAAGATCCATTTCTGGCTCACCTTCTTCCTGTTCAACGCCGTCATGTTCCCGATGTTCAACCTGGGGCTGGCCGGGATGCCACGCCGAATCTACGACTACACTCAATATGCCGGGCTGGTGCATTTAACAGGCCTCAACCGGATGATGAGCATCGCCGCCTTCTTCCTGTTTGTCGGCCAGCTCATCTTCGCGGTGAACTTCTTCTGGAGCATGTTCCGCGGGAAGAAGGCCGGCGAGAACCCGTGGGAGGCCACCACGCTGGAATGGATCACCCCTTCCCCTCCCCCTCACGGAAATTTCGCTGAACCGCTGACGGTGCATTGCGGGCCATACGAGTACTCGGTGCCGGGGGCAAAGCGGGATTGGCAATTGCAGACGGAGAAGTCGGCAAAATGAGCCTGTTTGCAGTACTCACGACTCTCCTCAGCTTCATCCTAATCATCGCGGGAGGGCTGGTCACCTCGACGGGATCCGGGCTGGCGGTACCGGATTGGCCCCTCTCCTACGGCACCCTCTTCCCTCCGATGGTGGGAGGAATCCGTTTCGAACACAGCCATCGAATGATCGCCGCAGCGGTGGGGATGCTCACCCTCATCCTCACCCTCTGGGTGCTCGCCGTGGAAAAACGCCAGTGGGTCCGCCGCCTGGCGCTGGGTTGCTTCGGCCTGATCGTGCTGCAGGGGATCCTGGGAGGCTTAACCGTGCTGTGGCAGCTGCCGCCCTCCGTCTCAGTCCTTCACGCCTGCCTCGGACAAACCTTCTTCGCCGCGATCTGCATCCTGGCGAGGGTTCTCTCTCCCGAATGGGAAAACAGAACCGTTGCGCAGTCCGATCAGCCATCCTCAGGTTTATACCGGCTTTCTTTGAGCACCGCCTGCGTAGTTTACGGACAGCTGATCCTGGGGGCAGCAATGCGTCATGCCGGTTGGCTGCCTCACCTGCTGATGGCGCATCTGGCTGGAGCGGCGGCCTCCTTTTTTCTTGTTGCGATGACCGCCCACACCGTCTCGAGACGTTACCGAGAGGATCCCTTCTTCAGCCGGCCGGCTCGCAGACTGGCTTTGCTGCTGCTTCTTCAAGTAGGATTGGGAATCGCCACCTTTTTCTCCGGCCACTCCGTGTTCTTCGCTACCGCGCATGTTGCCGTCGGGGCCTTGCTGCTGGCCCATTGTGCGCTGCTGACTATCTCGCTCTCTTATTTCTCGGCGCATCCCGTCCATCGAACCAGCCGACCACTCCAAACCTATCTGGAGCTGACGAAACCGCAGCTGACCTTGATGGCCGTGGTGACCGCCCTCATCGGCTTCATGCTGGCGGCTCCTCACCCGGTAGATGCTAGAACTCTTGCAGCCGTTGTGCTGGGCACCGTATTGGTGGGAGCCGGGGCCAGCGCCTTGAACCAATATCTGGAGCGGGATGCGGATGCCCGGATGGAACGGACACGAAACCGGCCGTTGCCTTCGGGGCGATTGAATCCGGAGTCGGCCTTGCTCTTCGGAGTCGCTGCCTCGGTGGGGGGCCTCCTCACCCTGAGCTTCGGAGCAAACTTCCTGGCCGGGACCCTCGCGGCGGCGACGCTAGCCACTTACCTGTTCCTCTATACGCCCTTGAAATCTCGCACCGCCCTGTGCACGTTGGTCGGCGCAATCCCGGGGGCCATTCCCCCGCTGATCGGTTGGGCGGCGGCGCGCGGGCATCTGTCCATAGAGGCGTGGATCCTTTTCTCGATCCTGTTCCTCTGGCAACTGCCTCATTTCTTGGCCATCGCCTGGACCTGGCGGGAAGATTATGCGCGGGCCGGCTTTCGCATGCTGCCGGTCTTGGATCCGGAGGGCAGCTCCACCGGCCGGCAGATCGTTCTTTACTGCCTGGCCCTGCTCCCGGTCAGCCTCATGCCGGCAGCCCTAGGCTCCTTCGGGTGGATCTACTTTTCGGTGGCGCTCATCAGCAGCCTGGCTTTCCTGGCTTGCGGCTTCGTAACGGCGCGGGTTCGGTCGGGGGCTTCGGCCCGGCGGCTGTTCTTAGCCTCCATTCTCTATTTACCGGTGATTCTTACCACCATGACATTGGATAGGGTGATCCTCTCATGACAACTCACGCAAATGCCGCACATGCGGTAGAAGCGACCTCCACGGGAATTCCCTCCGCCAAGCTGGGGATGTGGCTCTTCCTCGCCTCGGAGGTGATGTTCTTCACCGGCCTTCTGGGGGCTTACATCGTTCTGCGGGCCGCGGCGAGCCATTGGCCTCATCCGGGAGAAGAGCTGAACATCCGGCTCGCGGCGCTGAACACCTTCATCCTGCTCTCCAGCTCCATGACGATGGCCCTGTCGGTGGCGGCGGTTCACCAGACCGACCGGACCAAGCTGCGACTGTTCCTCCTGCTGACGATCGTGATGGGCTGCGCGTTCTTGGGGATCAAGGGATACGAATACTCTCTCAAATTCGCGCACGGGCATTTCCCCGGCACCGGGATCTTCTGGGACTGCTACTTCACCCTCACCGGTTTCCACGGCCTTCACGTCCTGGCGGGGATCTTCGCGAACCTCTGGGTGCTGTCCCTCACCTTCCGGAAGGATTTCTTCGAGGCGAAGGGGCACATCGTGGAGACCTCCGGCCTATACTGGCACTTCGTGGACGTGGTCTGGATCTTTCTCTTCCCATTGGTCTATCTCATATGAGTTACCGTAAATATCTGCTCATCTGGGTTTGGCTGATTGTGCTTTTAGCAGCGGGGACCTTCATCTCCTTGCTTCCCATCCCGAAGACCAGCGCAGTTGGGCTCATCCTGCTGGTTGCGTTCATCAAGACGG
>JAHFFF010000021.1 GCA_023248095.1 Candidatus Omnitrophota bacterium
CCAGATCGTGATCTTCGTCGATGTCAATGAGACCGGTCCCGACAATCTGTTCTTTTTGGACACGCTGGATATCATTACCGGCTACACCAACGGCGCGTTGCCTGATCCGTCAGGTGACGTTGATCCCTCCGCCCAGAACGCCATCAGCCCCACGACCGTTAACGCCGCCGGTATCGGCGCCAGCGGCGGCTCACTGGATGCCGCTCTGGGAGCAGGCACCCCCTATACGTTACAGCTCGTCAACCAAGGGGCCGGCCATGCCGATCAGTTCATCCTGACCGGCATCAACCCGTTCGACCCAGCCTACTCCGATTCCACCAAGGTCCTCTTTCACTGGATGAGCCACGGCCACGATGACGGAGGGGAAACAATCTTCCTCAGCGGTAGATTCCGCGCAGAGGATTTCTGCACGCAAAACTGCGGTGGCGGCGGGGAGAATCCTCCCGTTCCTGAGCCTAGCTCACTGCTCCTCTTGGGCAGCGGATTGGCAGGTCTGGTCGGATTCGGCACGAGAAGAAAGTTCGCCCGAAAATGAAACGATTCCTTCTGATCGGCTCCACGGCGCTTTTCAGCCTGCTGGTTTACGCCCAGCCGGCACACGCCCTGTTCTTCTCCGATTTCGTTGATCTCTGGGGATCTTCGGGTGTGCTGGGGCCGGGCGATACCGGTTCGGCTCTGATCAGCGATGGCTCGCCAAATCCCGATGTTTCGTGGCTCCATGACATTAACGACAACATCGCCCCGAACTTGATCGGTGGCATCACCATCACCGACGCCAAGCTGACCATCTCCTACAAGGATGTAGGTACTCCCGGTAACGAGACATGGAACGTGACGGGAGATGGAAATGCTCTGGGAACTCTAAATAACGTAGGGAGTACCATTACGACGACCGATTACAACCTGACCGCCGCCGCTCTTGCTGCTCTCCAAGCGGATGGATTGTTGACCGGGGGTATTGAGGAAAATACCGGTGGGTCTGATAATTTCCGTCTCTACCAGGTGACCCTCTCCGGGAATTACACGGTGAACAACGGTGGTGGCGGCAATGGCGTCCTACCCGAGCCGAGCTCATTGCTCCTACTCGGCAGCGGATTGGTGGGCCTGGTCGGTTTCGGCACGAGAAGGAAGTTCGCCCGTAAATAAATGAGAACATTCCGATCCCTGTTAAGCCGTTCCATCCTTCGCACGGCAGGGTACTTCGCCGTAGTGGGTGGGCTGCTTTTCCTGGGATCGACCACTGGCTGGGCTATTTCGTCCGCGGGAGGATTGGCGCAGGAAACGTGGCCCGTTCCAACCTGGCAGTCCTTTGCTACTGTATTCGGCATCAGCGGATTCATTGGAGCGCTTGCCGCCGCAATCCGCCGCCGGTACATGGCATTCAAGCGGTGCTTCGACCTCGTGGCTGCTTCAGTAGGATTAGTGGTAATGGCTCCCCTCCTTGCCATTCTGATCCTGCTGATACGGGCCACCTCCCGCGGACCAGCTCTCTTTACACAGGAGCGTGTCGGCAAGGACGGCCGGATCTTCCACATGTATAAACTTCGGACGATGGTTGCCGATGCCGAGAAGGAAACCGGTGCAGTCTGGGCAAAAGAGAATGACCCTCGCATCACCCCGGTTGGCCGGTGGCTCCGGAAAACGCACCTGGATGAAATTCCCCAACTCATGAACGTCTTGCAGGGAGAGATGAACCTGATCGGTCCTCGCCCGGAGCGCCCGGAGCTTGTAGCCCAATTGAGTCAAGAGATCGTCGATTATCCGAAGCGTTTGGCCGTAGCTCCGGGAATCACAGGATTGGCGCAGGTCTGGTCCAAATACGATGAGACCATGGAAGATGTTCGGCGAAAGGTGAAGTACGATCTATTGTATATCCGGCAGATGTGTTTAACAGCCGATTTGTCGATTCTGTTCCGCACGGTCTACGTGGTAGCCACGGGGCAAGGTGCCCGCTAAAAAACTGATGCGATTGACATCTCCTGTCCTAGCTGGTATCGTAACTACCCTCTGGCTCACCGGATGCAGCGGGGGGGGCGGCGGCGGATCCGGCAGTGGGTCGAGCTTAGATCTGTCCGGTGGAGGATCCAGCAGCTTTGTATCGAGCGGAGGGTCCGGCGGCGGATCCGATATTGGCTTTTCGAGTGGAGGATCCGGAAGTGTTGCACCCGGAGCTATAAGTTCCAGCTCAAGCGGAAGCGGATCAGGAGGGACATCCAGTCTCGGAAGCGGTAGCACCGGAAGCAGTAGCAGTAGTTCCACACCTGTCTCGAACCCGGAACCCAGCAGCCTTCTGCTCTTGGGCAGCGGACTGGCAGGACTCGTCTTTGCGCGTCGACGGCGCTCCCTCTAAACCCGCCTGTTCTCCCCAAACCAGTCCCAAGCAATCTCTCAAGGTCCAGCGCTTCTTCCGGTAGTTATGGCTTCTCATCCCGTACCTGCTGCATGGTCTGAGGCATTCCGCCTGTTGCGTACACAGCGGGTCCTGTTTATGCCTCTCGGAATCTCGGCGGCTGTGAAAACCGCCATCCTGGGAATCTCTTTGGTTGCCCCCTTCCCTCCTTTTTCCAGATTCCTGGCTCCCACCGTCCGGTATTTTTGGGGAGAGCTATATCTCCATTACCCTTTCCACTTGGCGCTGGCGGGCCGGTGGTTCAAGCAGACCGATTTGCTCATCCCGATATTCCTTGAAGGACTCCTGGTCGGAATAACCGCCGCCCTGACCCAGTATTTGCTCCTGCAACATCCCTCAAAACCACGCCATGCCTTTGCGGAAACATTCCGACGCTACCCAGCCATCACCCTGCTGACGCTCATCGACGCCCTGGTATTGATGTTCTGCATCCATGGTGCCATCACTCCACTGAAGCTGGGCCTGCAGAAGCTGCACGTTTGGACGCATAACTTTTTCGGAGCGGCGTTCATTGTTGCAGTGACAGCAACGATTATCTCTGCGATCGTGGAGCCTCTGTTCCTTTTTTCCGTCCCGGCCTGCGTCATTGAAAACCGGGGGTGGCTGAGCAGCCTTCTGCGCAGTTTCCGAACCGCGGGTCGGGCCTATCGATGGATCTTTTTCACTGTGCTGGCTGTGACCCTGTGCTATCTGCCGATCCTTCTGATCCGGGCCGAGGCCGCCAGGCTGGTGGAAAGCCCCTGGCCGGAATCGATCTTCCTGTTCTATCTGGCCCGAATACTCTTCTCGTGGATCATTACGACCTCGCTCACCGTCTGGGCAACCATTTATCTGGTCCGATTCGCTGTGATGCCCAGCCCGGCTGCATCGCAATGAAGGCTCGGGCCCAGAGGGGCGGTATGTCGCGGGCGTGGCTGTGGTGGGTGAGCCTCCTGCTGTTCTTTGGGGCCTTATGGAGTTTCCTCGCGTCGCACAACCTCATCTATTCCACGGAACGATTGTTCTGGTCTGCGCAGATTTCCGCTCTGCGCATGGTGAAGGACCCGGCCTCAGCCCCGCCGGCCGCCGTCCAGAAAACCCTTTCCAGGCTGCAAGAGGTGATTCGGCGTTACCCGGCGTCAAACCTGGCTGCGCGTGCCCAGCTTCTCATTGGGCAGGTCCATGCGGCACGTAAAGAATACCCCGCTGCGCACGAAGCCTTTCAGAAGGTGATAAGCGATTATCCCACTCTGGCCCGGCACGTGATCGACGCTTATCGATCCGACGCCGGGACATGCCTGATGGAGAAATCGTGGCAGAAGGCGCTGGAAATCTACCGGAAGCTTCTGTCGAAATACCCCACGGAGCTGCGGGTGATGGATGTCCCACAGCTGATGGCAGGGGTGGCTCGTAATGCGCCGGACGCCGGCGAATCGGTCTTGCGCGAGGCGATCCAGCACTACCACCTTGTCATCGGCCAGTGCAAGCCGGGCAGCACACTCTATTTGGTCGCCCAACAGCGCTTGGCCGGGTGCTACCTGCTGGCCAGCCGCTGGAAGGAGGCGGCTCAGATCTATGAAACCCTCGTCATGACCTATTTCAACCGGCGCGAGGTTCGTTATTGGATGAAGGCTGTCGAAGAACTTGGAAAAAGGAGGCTGGGAGACCCCTCCAGGGCGCACACCCTTGCGCTCCAGTTCGCCGAACAACACCCTAACCGGCGGGTTCTGGTAGAACCCTGGCTGAAATAGTAAAAAATTTTCGACACTTTCTCAGTTTTTGTAGTAAACTTGCATTTGTTAATCAAAAATAGACGAATCTAGCCCGCCTGTAACTCATTATGCAACCAGAACAAGCGAGAATTCTCATTGTCGACGACGACCCGTTGATTCGGGCTTCTCTGTACGAGGAACTCTGCCGGGAGGGGTACTCTGTGGCGATGGCGGCGGATGGGCCGGAGGGGCTCCGCTACTTCGAGCAGACCCCCTGTTCAATCGTCATCACGGACCTGAAGATGCCCCGGATGGACGGCCTGCAGCTCCTGCAAGCCCTGCGGCAGAAGTCCCCTAATGTCGCCGTCATCCTGCTCACCGGATTCGGCACCATCGAGTCCGCCGTGGCCGCCATGAAGCAGGGAGCGTACGATTACGTCGCCAAACCGCTGGCGGATGGGGAGATCCTGCACGTCATCCGGAGAATCTGCCACGAGCGGGACCTGCTGGCAGAAAACGAAAACCTGCGCCGGAAATTGGCTGCCTCTCTCCCGGATCGTTTCCAGGGGATGGTCGGCCGCCACCCGAGCATGCGCAAGGTCTACACCACCATTGAGGCCGTGGCCTCCACCAAGGCGACGGTCCTGATTCGCGGAGAAAGCGGAACCGGCAAGGGGCTGATCGCGCGCGCCATCCATGACTGCGACATGAACCGGAAGGATAAACCCTTTGTTGAGGTCAGCTGCGGAGCCCTGCCGGAGACGATGCTTGAGAGCGAGCTCTTCGGGCACGTGCGCGGCTCCTTCACCGGGGCCATCCGGGACAGGATGGGCCGGTTCGAGCTGGCCCATGGCGGGACGATCTTCCTGGATGAGATCGACACCCTGACGCCGGCCCTGCAGGTGAAGCTGCTGCGGGTCCTGCAGAACGGGCAGTTTGAGCGGGTCGGAGACACCAAAACCTTTCAGATGGACGTCCGGGTGATCGTGGCGATGAACCGGGACCCCGAGGCTGCCGTCAAGGCCGGCACCTTCCGGGAAGACCTGTACTACCGGTTGAACGTCGTCACGATCTTTGTTCCGCCCCTGAGGGAGAGGCGGGAGGACATTCCCCTTTTGGTCGATCACTTCCTGGGCCTATCCGCTACCCGCCTGGGCCGGAGAAGGCCTCAGATGATGCCGTCTGCCCTCGACATCTTGACGGTATACGACTGGCCGGGCAACGTGCGTGAGTTGGAGAACGCCATTGAACAGTCCGTTGTCCTCAGCCGCGGCAATTCGATCGCACATGAGGATTTGCCGGAGAGAATCCGGCGAGCCGTGAATACCCCCGCCCCGACCATCCATCAGATCGTGAACAGCCTGCACGTAGAGGACCCTGCAGGAAACGGCCACTCAGCCCGCACGTTGAGGCACAGCTTAGCTGAACCTGAACGGCAACTCATCCTGAACGCATTGGAAGCCGCAGGCTGGAACTGCCAAAAGGCTGCAACTGCTCTCGGGATCAATCGCGCTACCCTCTATAACAAAATGAAGAGGTACGGGATCCCTCCGAAGAGCCGGCAACGGGCGGTACGCTGGCCGGCATCAAGAACTCTATGACCTCAACGAATCCGCCGGTGGACCTGGATCGATGGCGCCCGCTTCAGGAAGCCCTTGTTCAAGTCCTGGGCCTAAACATCGGGCTGATCGATGCCGAGGGGAACGCCCTGACGCGGCCCGCAGATCTCCTGCGCTCTCCATGGAACGTCTTGACCAGTTCCGCGAGGGGCCTCACCCGATACATGGAGTGCGTGCAGACACTTCTCTCGGAGGCCCGCAACAACCCACAGCCCTTGGTCAGCATGCAGGTGGGAGGGCTGCACCTTTCGGTCGTGCCCGTAGAGCAGGGCAAACACCCCGCTGGATTTTTTCTAGTGGGACCCTGCCTGGTCGGCCGGCGTGGAGAACCGGACGATTACATCGCGCTGGCCAAGGAGTTTGACATCCCCATCGACCGTTGGATGGAGGCATTGCAGGAGATCAAGGTGTTCTCCTTCGTCGGGCTCAACGCCGTCGGGTCCCTGCTTCAGCAATTGGGGGGGCTTGCCTTTCCGCCGCAACTGCAATCCAAGGCGGTGGAGCAGGATGAGGCCTGGGCTCAACTGCTGGAGACCGCCATTCGGGCCGTCAACGCGCAGGCAGGATCCATTCTGGTCCGAGGGAAGCAGCCGGACTTGCTTGTGATTCGGGTGGCTCGCGGATTGGATCCGGAGGTCGTCCGAACGACTCGACTCCGCGTGGGGGAGGGGGTGGCGGGCACGGCGGCCGCGGAACAGATTCCTTTCCGGATCAACAACCGGACCACGCATCCCCGTTTGCAAGGCCTGCTGAAACGGCCGCAGATTCAAGACGCGATGGTCGTTCCCCTCTTGCGCCGCTCGGATCTTCTCGGGGTTCTCTGCGTCAGCACCTCCCACCCTGGCGGACGGCTTCGGGAGGATGGGCTGGACCTGCTCCAACAACTCACCCAGCTTGCGCAGGGGAGTTTGTCATGAAGGCGCTCCCTGCACTGGAGATGTCCCCTCAGACCGAAATGCATCAACAGATGCAGGAACTCCTGGAGGCGTCGCTGCGAGGGCTTCAGAAGATCCTCAACGCTCAGGAAGGTTCGCTCTGCTGGATGAATATCTCGACGCAGGAGCTGATCGTCACCATCGCGGTCGGGCCGCGGGCTGCAAGTTATCTGGGCCACCGTCAACCCATCGGCCAAGGAGCCGCGGGACAGGTTGCCCTCAACCGACAACCGCTGTTGGTCAAGGATGTGGCAACGAACCGGGTATTGGCCGGCCGAGATACGTATCGAACCCGCTCGTTCCTGTGCGTGCCGATCCAAACCTTAACGGAGTTCTACGGGGTGCTGAACCTGACCGATAAGACGACCGATGAGACCTTCACGGAGTCAGACTTAGAGCACGTGACAAGGGTTGCAGGCCAGCTTGCCACCGCCCTCAGTGCCGTTCGGCGAACCGACACCCTGCAGCGCCAGGTGGAGATGTCCGAAAAGTTTTCGGCCATCGGGCGGATCGCCGCCGGCCTGGTGCATGAGTTAAGCAACCCGCTGGACGCCGTCAACCGCTATGCAAACCTGATGCTGGGCCTGGTGCCTGCCGAGGGACATCTGCGGGATTACCTTCTGCAAATCAAGGCCGGACTGAATCGGATGACGACAACGGTCCGCACCCTGGGCCATTTTGCTCGACTTCCCAGCGACCACAGGCTGGTTCTGTCGATCAACCAAACCATAGAGGAGGCGCTGCAAGACCTGGGCATGTTGCTTTATCCCCAAATCAAGGTCATCCGTCTCCTGGTTCCCAATCTGCCAAGAATTCCGGACTACGGATTCTCACAGGTTGTGACCAACCTGATCAAGAACGCGTGCGATGCCATGCCGAGCGGCGGGACCCTCACCATAAGAACAGAGGCCACGAAAACCGGCGTTCTGCTCACCGTCAGCGACACCGGCGTAGGAATTCCCGAGTCGCTCCAGTCTGCGATCTTTGAACCATTCTTTACGACGAAGATCCCTGGCCGGGGAACCGGGCTGGGGCTGGCCATCTCGCAAGAGATCGTCAACCGCTACCAGGGGACGCTGAGCGTCAAGAGCGAGGTGGGCCGCGGGACCACCTTCAGCGTGACCCTGCCTCTGAGAACCCCTTAAAAACTTCTGCCATCCTGATGACGGACGAAATACTCCTGGAGACGTTCAACCTCCATCGCGAGTACGGCGATACCGTTGCTGTCCGGGACGTGAGCCTTTCCGTCCCGCGCGGGGCGGTGGTCGCGCTGGTGGGCCCCAATGGCGCGGGTAAGACGACCCTTCTCAAAATGATCGCTGCCTTGCTGGAGCCTACGGAAGGCACTGCACGCGTGTGCGGGCTGGACATCCGGGAATACCCCCGTCAGGTTCACTCGAAGGTCGGCTTCCTCCCGGATTTCTACGGGCTGTACGATGAGCTCAAGGTGCAGGAATACCTGGAATATTTCGGCAGGGCCTACCGCTTAGGCCCACGGGAGCGGGAAGAGGTCATTGACGGCGCCCTAACCCAGGTGGATCTGGCGGAGAAGCGAGACATCCTGATCGAGACCCTTTCCCGCGGCATGCGGCAGCGATTGGCCATCGCCCGCACCTTGATTCACAATCCACCGGTGCTCCTGCTGGATGAGCCGGCTGCCGGTCTGGACCCGGAAGGACGGCACGAACTGCAGTTTCTCTTCCGCCGTCTGGCGCAGGCGGGAAAAACCCTCATCGTTTCCTCCCACATCCTGTCCGAGCTCGAAGATTACTGCAGCCACATCGCCATACTGGACAAGGGTGTCCTGGTGGCCTCCGGGCCGGCGGAACAGGTGCGGCAGTCGTCGGGGAAAGGCCGGCAGATCCGGATCCGGACGGCGGGGAACGCCCAGGAGCTGGAAGCGATTCTGCGCGCGGCCGATCTCGTGCAGCGATTCAGCCGGGAAGAGGAGGGGTGGCTCGTTTCCTTTTCGGGAGATGAGGAAGATATGGCGATACTCTTGAAACAGATGGTGAGTGGCGGTATCCAGGTGACCTTCTTCGGCGAGGAGAAGAGAACCATTCAGGACACCTACTTGGCCCTGCTTCGGCCTAATCGGCCATGACATCCCTGACCCGTTTCCCAGACCTGTACCGATACCTGCGCAGCGAAGCGAACCCGACCCGGCTGATCGCCGGTTTTGTCACCACCAATCTCATCTGCCTTTCCTCCCTCGCAGCGATGAGCCAGGTGAAGGACCCCTGGGGTTCTCTCTTCCGCACGGTGATGGGGCTGCAGCTTATTTTGCTGCTCACCTACGGCGTTTTGCGGACCACGACGAGCATCCTTCAGGAGCGGTCCAATCGGACGTGGGACTTCCAGCGCCTGACGCCCTTGACCTCCTTCGAGATCACATTCGGCAAGTTGTTGGGCGCCCCCATCTTTGCCTATTTTCTCTTCCTGGTGATGATGCCTTGGGCGGTCCTGGCGACATCTTACTCCACCCGGACCCCGTGGCTTGCCCTCTGGCAGGCCTATCGGCTGCCGTTGTCGCTCGTCTTCCTGTGTCTGAACTTGGGGCTTTTGTTCTCCGCCCATTCTCTGGGAAACCGCCAGGGAAGATCGGCCATCTCCTTCGTAACGGTGGCGGCGTTGTGGACGGGGCTGCCCATCTTGATCTCGGTCATCTTCGGCGGGATTCACGGATCTAATCATTGGCTCGCCAAAGAAACCTTGTCTTTCTACGGCCTTTCCGTCTCGGTACAAAGGTTCGCGACGCTCAGCTCCTTGATCTTCGGAGGATGGGCCTTTGCCGGGGCGCGTTGGCGAATCGGCGAGGATCTTCTGGAAGGCAGGCGGTTCTGGCGATTTCCGGCGTTTCTCCTATTCCTCGCTTGGTATCTGTTCGGGATCGAAGGCGGGGCGGGTCTATTCAAACAGCCTCAGCCTCGTCCCATCATCACCTTAGGTTACGTGACCTTTTTCGTCTACGTCGCGGCGTTTCTTTGGGGAGAGCGGACCGATTACTGGCGTCGCTGGCTGAGGCTAACATCTTCCAGGATGAACAACACGCCGGTATGGGTTGCCGGTTACGCGACGCTGCTGGCCGTCGCAGGGCTGTTGCTGTTGATTGGGCCGAGGTCCAGGGTGCTGGTGCTGCTGCCGGTGTTTTGCGGGAGGGACCTGCTCTTCCTGCAGTGGTGCCGATTCACCCGCAGCCAGCGGGCGGAGATGATGGCCTTCATCTATCTGGTGCTGGCTTACGTGCTGCCGCCCATGCTGCTGGCCCCGTTCAAGCTCTCTGCGCTGGTTTGCCTCTACTCCCCCATACCGGTGGGAGGAGCAGGAGGGATCAGCCTGCTTCAGAATCTTCTGCCGGGATTGCTGGAGGCCGGCGTGATGGCTGGGATCACCTTCCGCAGGCTGCGCCAAACGGTCACTTGATCAAATCCGCCCATCGCTCAAATACCCGCTTGCCGATTTTCCCCAGCGGCGGGAGGTGATCGTTCCCCTTCTCAATGACCCAGCCGGCGTCGATGTTCTGCTCAAGCAGCACATCGGAGAAGGTCCGGATCATCTCCCGGATCATATTCTCGGTGAGTTCGAGATGGAACAAGAAACCGTAAGCCTTGCCCTGATAGCCGAACGCCTGGTGCTGGGTGGCCTCCGAAGAAGCCAGGGAAATCGCTCCCTGCGGCAGATCAAAAACATCCCCATGCCAATGATAGGCCATAAAGGAGGGATCCGCCCCCTTCCAGAGCGGATCACGGCCGGCCTCCTCTGAAAGCCGGACCGGGTGCCATCCGATCTCCTTCTTTTTTCCCAGTGATACCCGGGCTCCCAGAACCGAGGCCAGCAGCTGACTTCCCAGGCAGACACCGAGAATCGGCTTGTCCGCCCGTAGGGCCTGCTCGATCAGCCTCATCTCGTCTTGAAGGAACGGGTACTTGGTCTGATCACGGACCGCCATCGGCCCGCCCAAGATGACAAGCCCCTCGGCGCCGTCCATTTCTTTCGGAACCGACTCCTCCTGGAAGGTGCGAATGTACTGGGCAGAGATGCCCCGGGCTTGAAGGGCATCGGTGATGATCCCCAACGTTTCCGGGGCGGTGTGTTGGAGAACCAGGACCCTGGGCACAGGATCAGGGGTTAAAGGGCAGCCAGTACCTCTTCGAAGTGGCCGTCCACTTGCACCTTGGGGAAGATCTTGGCGATCTGCCCCTCCTCATCGATGATGAAGGTAGCCCGCTCCAGGCCCATGTATTTCCTGCCGTAGAGGGATTTCTCCTTCCAAACGCGGTAGGCCAGGACCACTTCCTTGCTGGAATCGCTGAGCAAGGGGAAGTTGAAGCGATACTTTTCTCTGAAGCTCTTGTGGGAGGCCACCGAATCGATGCTGACCCCGAGGACCACCGCACCCCGCCGCTTGATCTCAGCCAGGCCATCCCGGAAGGCGCAGGACTCCCGCGTGCAGCCTGGGGTATTGTCCTTGGGGTAAAAATAGAGAACCACCTTCTTTCCACGGAAGTCGGAGAGGGAAACCCATTTCCCTCCGTCGCTGAGCATCTTGAACTCCGGGGCCTTCTGACCTGCCTTCAGCTCAGACGGTGACTTCCTTTCCAGTGTAGTGGTTGTCATGCGTGCCTCCTTGACTACGTTAGTGCATCAGCGGAATCTGTAACAGCAACAACAGGAACGCCAACCCCAGCGTCGGCAAGGTCACCGCCAGCCCGGGTCCGAGCCACTGCCCGAATCGTACTTGATAGTTCTCCTTCTCCAACATGCCGATCGCTACGATGTTGGCGGTGGAGCCGATCATGGTGGCGTTACCTCCTAGAGTACCACCAAAGAGCAGGCCCCACCAGAGCGCAGCGATGGGGATGCCGGAGACTCCCAGATCGGCGATGATCGGGATGAAGGTTGCCACCACCAAGATGTTATCCAGAAAGGCGGTCAAGGTTCCGGAGATGGACAGGATGAGGGCCAGGAGCAATCCCTGGTTATTCCCCGCGATGGATTTTAAGCCTCCGGCAATCCGGTCGGTCACCCCTACGTAGCGCAGAGTCCCGACCGAGGCAAACAAGAGCAGGAAAAAGGCCAGCGTCCACCAGTCCACCCGCTTTTCCACCAGGCCGCGCGCCTTTTCTCCCTCGATGAGGAGAGCCGCTCCGGCCATCATGAACGGAAATCCCAGCAAGAGTGTGTTTTTGGAAAGGTGCAGAAGATCTTCCGCCTGATGATGGAAGATGAGCCCCAGGATCGTCAGCCCGAAGATGATCCCGGCCAGCCGGAACTCTTTTCGGCTGGTATGGCTCTCCTCGATCGCCCCTTCGCGGGACTTGGCCACGCCGCGAGCCATTTCTTCCAGCGGCTTGCGGTAATAAAGCATGCAGATCCCGATGGTCAGCGCGAGACAGGCCAGCGAGATCGGGGTGGCCCATCGGATGAAGTCTGCAAAACTCATCCCCGCCCTGAGAGCGATCAGCACGCCGATGGGGTTGCCCACCACCGTAGCGCTCGAGCCGATATTGGTCGCCAGGACGATCATCACGACAAAGGGGAACGGATCCAGTTTGAGCCGCCGGGTGAGATGCAGGGTCAGGGAGGTCATGAAGAGGATGGAAGTGACCTCGTCCACCAAAGCGGCCGTGAGCATGGAGAGGGCCATCATCGCCGGGAAGAAAAGGGACGCCCGGTGGCTGACGGCGTCCAGCAGGCGCTCCATCAGCATCTCGAAGAACTTCCGCTCCTCCAGGAAACCGATGACAATCATCATCGCGATCAGGAACAGGATGATGTCGACGTTGGCGAACTCGATGAGGTGGGGAATGTCGATGAGCCGGCCCATCAGCAAGGCGGTGATGCCGAGGAGGGCGAAGGCGAGGCGGAACTGCCAGTACAGCAGGGTGCCGACGATGAAGCTGGCGAAGATGGTGACCGCCAGGATCTGTTGGGGGCTCAACTGCGCCGCAAAGGCGCAGAGGACAACCACGGTGAGCAGAAGGAAAAACCAGCTCAGGCGCTTCACTCCACCACCGCCATCACTGGGAGAGGGCATCCAGCAAAAGGGTCACCTTGTTGTGATTGACCTCCAAAAGACCGGCCCCGGCCGACTGCAACGCCGTCGCCGAACCCGAAGGTCCCCGGTACACCACCTTCCCCGGCACCAGCGTGGTGACCAGCGGCGCGTGATTGGCCAGAACGCCGAGGTAGCCCAGCGTGCCCGGTGCAACGAGAGAGGAGACCGAGCCGCTGAAGAGCCTCTTGCGCGGCGTCAAGATCTCAAGTTGAAACGCCTTGTCCACGAGATTAGCCTCCGTTCGCCCTGGTTATTTACCTGCTCCGACTGCTTCGAGCCGTTGTGCTTCCTCTAATACCTCTTCGATGGAGCCTCGCATATAGAAGGCCTGCTCCGGGATATCGTCCAGCTTGCCCTCGACGATCATCTTGAATCCCTTGATCGTATCGGCCAGCTTCACGTACTTGCCGGGCTGGCCGGTGAAGGCCTCCGCCACGAAGAAGGGCTGGGAGAGAAACCGCTGGATCTTGCGCGCGCGGGAGACGATCAGCTTGTCCTCCTCGGACAGCTCGTCGATTCCCAGGATGGCGATGATGTCCCTCAGGTCTTTGTACCGCTGAAGGATTTTCTGCACCGAGCGGGCGATGGCGTAATGTTCTTCCCCCACGATTTTCGGGTCCAAAATGCGGGAGGTGGACTCCAGCGGGTCGACCGCCGGATAGATCCCGAGTTCCGCAATCTGCCGCGAGAGAACGGTGGTCGCGTCCAGGTGCGAGAAGGTCGTGGCGGGCGCCGGGTCGGTCAGGTCGTCCGCCGGCACGTAGACCGCCTGAACGGAGGTGATGGAACCCCGCTTGGTGGAGGTGATCCGCTCCTGGAGCTGAGCCATCTCGCTGCCCAAGTTGGGCTGGTAACCGACGGCCGACGGCATCCGGCCCAGCAAGGTGGAAACCTCGGAGCCGGCCTGGGTGAAGCGGAAGATGTTGTCGATGAAGAGGAGGACGTCGCGGCCCTCTTCGTCCCGGAAGTACTCCGCCATGGTCAGGGCGGAAAGGGCCACCCGCAGGCGGGAGCCGGGCGGTTCGTTCATCTGCCCGAAGACGAGTGCCGTCTTCTTGACCACGCCGGATTCGTTGAGCTCCAGCCACAGGTCGTTCCCCTCGCGGGTCCGCTCCCCGACGCCGGCGAAGACCGACACGCCGCCATGCTCGGTAGCAATGCTGCGGATCAGCTCCTGAAGGATGACCGTCTTGCCCACGCCAGCGCCGCCGAACATGCCGACCTTGCCTCCCTTGACGTACGGGGCCAAAAGGTCGATCACCTTGATGCCGGTCTCCAAGAGGGTGGTCACCGGCACCTGCTCCGTAAAGGAAGGGGGCGCCCGATGGATCGGCAAGCGCTTGTCCGGCTCCGCGACGGACCCCTTCTCATCGATGGGATCCCCCAGCAGGTTGAAGATCCTCCCCAGGGATTGAGGCCCGACGGGAACGGAGATCGGCTTGCCCAAATCCTTGGCCTTCATCCCCCGCACCAATCCCTCGGTGCTGCCCAGCGCTATGCAGCGGACCACGTTGTTGCCCACATGCTGAGCGACCTCCAGGGTCAGATGGATCTTCTTCGAGGAATCTTCGATAAGGACAGCATTGGTAATCTTGGGCAAGGCCTCGTTGGGGAATTGGATATCCACGCTCGGCCCAATGACTTGTACAACGGTACCTTCTGTCATGAATTCATTCTCCGATTTTATTTAAGTGCTTCCGCCCCGCTGACCACCTCAAGGAGTTCCTTGGTGATGGCGGCTTGGCGGACCTTGTTGCGAACCAGGGTCAGCGTTTCGATCATCTCGTCGGCGTTCTCCGTGGCGTTCTTCATCGCCACCATCCGGGCGCTGTGCTCTGAGGTAAAGGCCTCCAACAGGATCCGCGCGAAGCGGGCCCGGACGAACTGCTCAAGAAGCTCCTCCAGAAAGTGGGGCAGGTCCGGTTCCACGATCACCTTCTCCGGAAACTCCTGCGCAGAAGCGCGTGGTGTCGCCTCCTCTAGCGACAGCCGCTGCGCCTTCGGCCGCTCCACGGGCAACAACATCTCGATGGCCGGCCTCCACTGCAGGGCGGAGATGAAACGCATGTAGGCGATCGACCAGCTGGAGACTTCGCCGGTCAAGTATTTCTCCCGAAGCCATCGCAGCAGAGCCTGCGCCTGTTCCGGATCGTAGCGGCCGCCCCAGTGGACGATCTCTTTCGCTCGTTGCGTCCCCCTGCGGACCAGGATGCGGGTTCCCTTCTTTCCGATCGTGACCGCCACCATCGATGGGAACTCCATGTGGAATTTCTCCACCTGCGCCAGCACCCGTTCGTTGTACGTGCCGCACAACCCGGTGTCGGAGGTGATGACGATCAAACCTGCTGGAGCTTCTACGTTCGCCCCGAGCTTGTCGAAGGGCGAATGGTTGCCCGCTAGCAGCGGATGTTCCGTTTCCGGATGGTTGGCGAGAAAACGCTGCGTGATCTCCCCCAACGCATCGGCGTACGGCCGGAAGGCCATCAGCTCCTCTTGAGAACGGCGCAGTTTGGACCCCGCCACCATCTGCATAGCGCGGGTGATCTTCTGCGTGTTCTGGACCGACCGGATCCTCTGCCGGAGCGCCCTTAGATTCTGCATCAGTTATTGATGAAGTGCCCCCGAGAGAAACGTTCTCTTGAATTTCTCGAGGGCCGACTTCAATTTCTCCTCGACCGTCAGGTCGATCGCCTTCTTCGACTGGATCTCGTGCCGGATATCGGGGTAGCTCTTCTCGACG
>JAHFFF010000167.1 GCA_023248095.1 Candidatus Omnitrophota bacterium
CTGAACCTCATTGATGTGGAGGATGTGGCGGAGGGGCATCTGCTGGCGATGGAGAAGGGGCGGGTGGGGGAGCGGTACATCCTGGGAAACCGCAACCTAACCCTGAAGGAAATTCTTGAACTGCTGGCGAAGGTCAGCGGCCGGTTGGCTCCCCGGATTCGATTGCCGCGTCCTGTGGCGCTGGGTTTGGCGGCGGTGAGTACCAGCTTCAGCTACTTGACCAAGCGGCCACCCAAGGTGCCCTGGGAAGCGGTTCGAATGGCGGGAAGAAAGATGTTTTACGACTCCTCAAAGGCGGTGCAGGAGCTTGGTCTGCCGCAGCATCCCGTGGATGAGGCCTTGGCGAAGGCGGCGCGCTGGTTCCAAGAAAACGGGTACGTAAAATGAGCAAGGTTTTGGTAACGGCGGCTGTGCCGCAGGAGCTGGCCGATTTCCGGGCAGGGGAGGAGGATGGGGTACAGTGCCTGATTACCGGGATGGGGCCCAAGGGTGGGGAGGTGGTGCGGCGGCGTCTTCGCCAGGGAGACATTGGGTTTGTGATCAGCGCCGGTTTTTCAGGAGGGGTTCGCCCGGGGTTTGAAATCGGAGATCTCGTGATGGCCTCCGAGGTCATCCACTCCGCCTCGGGTCAACGCTGGAGGCCGAATCCCTTTTATTTTGGTTTGAACGGTTTTGCCTCCGTCGGGCCCTTCGTCACCGTGGAGCAGGTTCTCACAAGCCCGGCGGCGAAGTCTGAGGCCGGTTTGAGATTCGGTGCAATTGCAGCCGATTTGGAAACAGCGGCGGTCGCCGAAGCGGCCCATCGAGCCGGCGTGGCCTGGATGGCCCTTCGCGCTATCTTGGACCCCATGGAGACCCCGCTTCAGGTCGGTTCCTGGCGCGAGTTTTTTAAGCTTTTGGCAGTTCCTAGACGGTGGCAGGAGCTTTCTTCCTTCCTGACCGCGATGCGGACCTCCAGTCGATCGCTGGCCGGCGGGTTGAAATCTTTGGTGGAGCGGATCAAGACGGAGCGTCAAAAAGGAGAGTAAGCTATGGATCTGGAGAAGGCCGCGCAACTTATTGAATCGGAGTACCAGTTTCTGTCTCAAGTTCATCCGCAGTGGAGTCTCACGGCGGGTCCGCAGGACATGGAGTTGGTGGCCCACGCCCTGAGGGTCATTCTGCATCTGGGCAAGGCAGGGGAGTCTCTGCCGGAATATCAGGCCTTGGTCAAGGCGCAACATTCGGATGGCGGCTGGGGAAGGGAATCGGCGGAGCAGGAATCGGCGGCCTGGGTTTCCGCCTTCTGCGGCCTGATGCTGATTCGCGCCAATGCCATCCTCAAGAATCCGGAGATCGAGCAATCGATCTGGAAGTCGCTCGATTATTTCCTGAAATTCCAGAAGGCAGACGGCCGATGGGTGGACAGTGAGTGGGGGGATCTGGATACGACCTCGCATCCGGTGAGCTTCTTCAATGTCGTGATGGCCTTGGGCACTCAGAAGATGAAGGATGCGGTTCGCTCCTCTTGGCGGAAAGGCCTGCGCTTCATCCTGCAGGGTCAATCGGAGGATGGGGGTTGGTACGACCCGGTCTTCCAGCCGTCGGGGGTGGAAACCACGGCCCACCTGGTGCAGGATTCAGTCATCGCCTCCCTGGTCTTGCCCGACGGTCTTCCGGTTCGGCCGGCGTGTGAGAAAGGAATGCTGTGGATCCTCAGGCATCAGGATCCCGACGGTTCGTGGGACGAGAAGAACGTGGACCATACGATGGACTGCACTCGATCCACCCTGCTGATCTGCCGCATGCTGGGAGCGCAAGAGAAGGCCAGGCCGGCGGTGGAGAAGGCGATGGAGTGGATTGTCGCCAATAAGAACGACAGCGGCTGGCCGGATTTTCCGGGCATGGAGACCAACCTGGAGCGGACCTGCGACGGGCTGGATGTGCTCCTCAAGTACCAGGCGTGGCGGCAAGCGGATCCGCTCGATGTGGTCCGCCGTTGGGGATACACTCCCGGAGAGCCGACCCTCCTTCGCGGGGTCGAGGCCGGCGTAGAGCGGTGAGACAACGATAGTTCACGGGGAACGGAGGATGATGGACGAACAGTGTCGAGTGGTGGGGAATTGCGCGGATCTTCCGCCGGGGCAATCCCTGCTGGTGACTGTCGATGGCAAGGAGGTGGCCCTGTTTAATGTCGAGGGTCGCTTGTACGCCATAGGAAACCGATGTCCCCACCGCAGCGGTCCCTTGGTCCGCGGCCGGGTCGAAATGGTTTCTGAAACCCATTCCCCCAACGAGGGACCAGAAATCTTAGCTGTTCGTTGTCCCATCCATGGTTGGCTTTTCGAGTTGGCCACGGGCCGCTGCCTGACGCGGCCCAACGCCAGTACCCCTGCATTCCCAGCCACCTGCCGGGGGGGTGAGATCCTGGTCGGGCCATGACTGCGATTCTGCTGGCAGCCGGTCTAGGCAA
The DNA here is from genome assembly GCA_023248095.1 of Candidatus Omnitrophota bacterium. Taxonomy (GTDB): domain Bacteria; phylum Omnitrophota; class Gorgyraeia; order 1-14-0-20-64-10; family 1-14-0-20-64-10; genus JAHFFF01. Next base: position 2,453 of record JAHFFF010000167.1, read on the forward strand.
ACGAATGGGTCTTGGTCTTCCACCCAAGTGTCTCCTGGTGGTCGGGGAGAAATCGCTCCTGCAAAGAACGCTCGAGGGCTTGTGTTCTGCCGGGGTAAGGGATCTGGTGCTCGTAGTGGGCTTTCGAAAGGAAGAGATCATCCGAGAAGCCCAGCGACATGCTGGGCGTATGCGCCTGCATGTTCAACAGAATGACCGTTACAAAGAAGGGGCGATCCTATCCCTCTGGACCGCCCGCGATTTCTTGAACCGAAAGGTGCTGATCATGGATTCGGATGTGCTTTGCCCGCCCTCGGCCTTTGAGCGATTGATCGGCTCGGCACATCCCAACTGCCTTCTGGTGGATGGTTCCGCTCTGGACACGGGTGAGGAGCAGCTGGTTTTCGGGCGGGCAGAGCGGGTCCTGCACATCACGAAAAGGCCCTCCGAGCAGATTCGCAGAGAGATGACGTTGTATGGAGAATCCCTCGGATTCCTGAAGCTTTCCGAAGCGGGGGCAGTGTGCCTACGGCAGCTGCTGGAGGAAAAGGTAAAGGTCGGTCTTGTTGCCATCGAGCATGAGCAGGTCTATCCACAATTGTTCGAACAGGTCCCGGTGGGATATGAACGAGTGGATGGATTACCCTGGACCGAAATTGACAACCCGGAAGATCTTCGGCGTGCCCGTGAAGAGATCTTTCCCCTTTGGAACCCTCCGCTGTGTTTGAATCGGGTGATGGCGCAGGCGTTCCTGCCGTGGATCTTGCACCTTCCTCTGACGCCCAACCAGTGGACTTGTATTAGTTTGGGGATCGGTCTTGCTTCAATCTGGTGTGTTGCAGCCGGCAGCTATTCGATGGGCCTACTGGGGGCCCTGCTGTTCCAAGCCTTCTATTGGGTGGACAGCTGGGATGGAGATGTTGCCCGACTCAAGAGCATGACCTCCCGGTGGGGTGGATGGTTTGACGTTTTTGTGGACATGGTGGTGCAGGTGGGACTGGCGTTCGCGTTGGCCGAAGGCTTGCTCAAGATCGGAGCACCCCTTTGGGTAACCGATTTGGGTTGGCTGGCTACGGCGGGTATCGCACTGGACTTCTTGATCACACTTTGGGCCAAGGTCCGAGGTTTTGGTCCCGCTGTTTTTTCAGATCCTTCACGGGGTCGTGTGGTTTTGTCAGACTCCAAGGTGGCTCGGTGGTGGCGGGCAAACCTGACGAATGAAAATTTTTCTTTCCTTGTTGTGGCCGTCCTCCTCCTCGATTTTCGCCTCCCCTTCTTGATCTCGATAGCGGTTGGGAGCCAGGTGTTCTGGATTCGTTTCCTTTGGTCGCAGCGTCGGCGGCTGGTTGCCGTGGTAAAATCAC
>JAHFFF010000168.1 GCA_023248095.1 Candidatus Omnitrophota bacterium
TTGTCGCAGGAAGGGCGTGTTGTCCTTTCCATGTTGGGTGAACGAAGGGATCTCTTCTTTACCTCCGACCTCCTCACGGATGCGGAGTATCAGGTGGTGCGTCTTTCCTCCACCCTGCAGTTGTGGCCCGCCAAGATCGACGTCGAAGGAATCCGGAAGGGTCGGTCCCTTCAGCTGACGATTTCACAGGGGAAGGCTCGATGGACCACCGTGCTTCCGTTGCCCTCCAACGCGGTCTCCTTGGAGACCGTCTCCCACCTCGTTGCCTCCAAGAAGCTCCAGACCGGCGATCGTCTTAAGCTCCTCCTTCTGGATCCATTCAGCCTCCAGCCGGGTGAGGTGGAGCTGGTGGTACAGGGCCGGCGGCCTTTCACCGTGCCCGGCAAGAGTGTGCAGGCGACCGTGCTGGAGATTCGATATCAAGGTTTGTCGACGACTCGCTGGGTTGCGGACGATGGAACGGTCCTCCAGGAGGAAAGCCCTTGGGGATGGATGCTGCGCGAGGAGGAGGCCGCGAAGGCCACCCAGATTGATCTGGCGGACTGGCGCCATCCACCGGATCTGCTTGCGATGGTGGCGGTGCCGACGGAGGTCTGGATCCCCCAGCCGAGACAGGTGAAGCTCCTGCAGGTGATCCTCCATCGTCCGGACAAGCCGGATCCCGATACCCTTACCCTGCAGCCTGAGGGGCCGCCGCAAGCCCCACTGCACAGGCCCGTTCAAGATTCAGCCTTTGCGAAGGATTTGAGCTCCACCCCGTTCATTCAGGTGGACGATCCCGCTGTTCAACGCAGCGCCAAGGCGATTGTCGGTTCGGAGATGAACTCGTGGGAGGCGGCTCGAAAGATTAACGATTGGATCTACCGTTCGCTGCGGAAGGTGCCCACCTTGGGGCTGCCGATCAGCACAGAGGTTCTCCGTCGAATGGAGGGAGATTGCAATGAGCACACCTGTCTGTACGTCGCCTTGGCCCGGGCCAGCGGCATCCCGTGTCGGATCGTGATGGGGTTGGTTTATTTCGATGGGGCCTTTGTCTATCACACCTGGCCCAAGGTGTACGTGGGCCGCTGGGTGGAGCTGGATCCTACGTTGGGGCAGGCCCCGGTGGATGCCACCCATATCCCCTTGATGGAGGCGGACCTGGAGGAGTCGGTTCGGATGGCTCCCTTCGTGGGGAGGATTCGGCTGCAGGTTCAACGGTATGAATGATCTGAGCCCGACGTCTCGGGTAGCATTGGCGGATCTGACGAAGAGATTTGGGAACTTGACCGCCGTGGACCACCTCTCTCTCCAATTGTCCCCCGGGGAGATCTTTGCCTTCCTCGGTTTAAACGGAGCCGGGAAAACCACGACCATCAAGCTCCTCGTGGGTCTGTTGGCCCCCACCTCCGGTTCGGTGCTGATCGACGGGAGAGATCTGGCCCGATTTCCGGAGGAGGCGAAAAGGATCATCGGCTATGTCCCGGATGAGCCGTATCTCTATGAAAAGTTGACCGGCGCGGAATTTCTCGATTTTGTGGGGACCTTGTATGGGATCCCCCAACAGGAATTGATTTCCCGCCGGGAGCAAATGCTCGAGACCTTTAGGCTGACCTCGGTCGCCTACCGGTTGATTGAAACCTATTCCCACGGGATGAGGCAGCGGCTCGTCTATGCCGGTGTTTTCCTCCATGAGCCCCGTCTCCTCGTGGTGGATGAGCCGACCGTGGGGTTAGACCCGGAGGGGATGCAATTGGTCAAGACCCAGTTCCGCAAGCTCGCGGCATCCGGCGCAACGGTCTTCCTCTCTACGCACGTGCTTTCCTTGGCCCAAGAGATCGCCGATCGCATCGGGATCATCCATCGCGGCAAGATGCTCGCCTGCGGCCGATCGGAGGATCTCATTCGGCAGAACCCGGGTTGCCGAACGTTGGAGGAAGGTTTCCTCAAGCTCGTCGAGAGGAACCCATGAAAGGCCTGACGTTTCACCTGAGTCGCTTGAGAGGGCTTCTTTTTGTGCGAGAGGTGGAAGCTGCCCTCCGGAAACCTCTCCAGAGTGGATTGGGGCTGGTGGGTGCCTTCGCTTTTTCCTTCGGGATTTGGTGGAGCTGCAGTTGGCTGATCCAGCTTGTTCATCAGGTTCCGGGGCTGGGGCAGATGGTGCTGGATCGATTCCTCTATCTGGCCTTTCTGTCTCTTTTCGTGGGACTCTGCTTGAGCTCCTCCACGGTGGCTTACTTCCACTTGTACCGCGCCCGGGAGGTCCGGCAATGGATCCATTGGCCCCTGCCCGCATCACAGATCATTTTCTGGAAAGGGGTGGAGACCTGGATCTTAAGCTCCTGGGCCTTTCTTCTGGTGGGGTTGATCGCAATGCTGGCGTATGCCCAGCAGGAGGGGCTTCCTTGGGGTTTCCTCCTGAGATGTTTGGTTTACTTTCTTCCGTTTTCCTTGCTGGCAGCGGCCATTGGGATCTGGGTTGCCCTCCTCTGGGCACAGTGGGTCACGAATCGCCGGCGTCTTTTGGTGGGTCTTGGATTGATCCTTGCGGGGCTGGCCTGGGTCTTACGAAACCAGTCTTCTGGTTGGGGTTCACAGACCGCTTCCCCGTTTCTTCCGCAACTGCCTTACTTCTGGCTTTATTCATCTCCCTGGCTGCCTTCCAGCTGGCTCACCCAGGGGTTGTTGTCATTCAAGATTCCGGGTGAGCGGGGGGCCCTGTTGGCCCTGGCGCTTCTGACCAGCCATGCCTTATTGGCCTGGAATCTTTTAGGGTGGGGGGCACGGCGCTGGTACTTGGACAGTTGGGACCGGCAGGCCTCTTTCACCACCCAGACAGCTTATCTGTTGGGCCGCACCTTCTGGGATAGGGTGGGGGGGTGGTTCCGTTGGTGGCCGGATTGGGTTCGTGTCATTGCCCTCCGGGATCTCAAGAGGTTCTGGCGGGATCCGGTGCAATGGCCCCAGGCGGTCATCACCTTTGGGATCCTGGGGATTTACTTTGCGAACCTGCGGACCTTGGCGTATGACGTGGGGTCCGAGGAATGGAAGACGCTGATTGCCTATCTGAACTTTGTGGGGTTGAGCTTCTCATTGGTCTCGTTGAACATCCGGTTTCTGTTGCCGGAGATGAGCCTGGAACTGCGTCAGCTCTGGGTTGTGGGGCTGACGCCGATTGCGCTTCCGAGGATCTTTCGGGTGAAGTGTCTCATTCACATGACCAACTCCTACATCGTCGTCTGCAGTTTGCTGGCCTTGTCCAACGCCACGCTTCGATTAGACCGGCAGATGGCAGGGTTCCTGATGGGTCTGATGATGTTTTTGGTTTTTCCGATGGTGGCCATTCCTCTGGGCCTGGGGGCCCGGTTTCCGCAGGTGAAGGAAGACAATCCTCTGAAGATGGTTTCCGGCCTTGGGGGAACGCTGGCGTTCGTCGTCTGCCTCTGCGATGTCCTTCTCATCCTGGGTGGGATGGCCTTCCCATTCGTTCAGGCGGCAACGGGGCGGATCCCGTTGGAGGATCTTTGGCCTATGGTGTGGAAGGTCGGCGTGGGAGCGGCGGCCCTCTGTCTACTGACGGGAGGGATTGCCCTTCGGATGGGGATGTCGGCTCTCCGACGGGTAGAGCCATTGCTCGAGGCCTGATGCTATAATGCAAAGTGCCATGGAAACGCAGGCCGTTCCTCTGAAGAAACTGGATGATTGGCACTGGGAGATCCCGAAGGATTATAAGCCCGGGATGCGGGTGCCCGGGCTTATCTTTTCCAGCGAGCGGCTTCTCAAGGACAT
>JAHFFF010000169.1 GCA_023248095.1 Candidatus Omnitrophota bacterium
CAATCCCCATCCGGATGTCTGGCGTTCCAACAGCTCCGGTGTCCTGCCCTGGCTCGAAGATCACGGCGCTCAGCTGATCGTTGAACCCGACCACGTGCAGCGGCCCCAAGGGATTGGTCGTCCCGATCCCCACCGAATCATAGATGAATGCCTGTCCGTCGATCGGCGCCGCAGTCGCGTACGGAGTCCCTACCGTCAAACTCCGCGTGTGCATATCCGGAGTCGACGGAGCCGGGTAGTAGGTCACCAGCTCGATCGTCTCGGCCCGGGCAAAATCCGCAGCCATCCCTACAGCAAACGCAATGATCAGGCCTCGCATGCAGCGAACTCTAGGCATCCCTTCGGATCCTCCTTTGCCTCAGTATATCAATGAAAAATCGGACAGGAAATCCTTATTGCAGGAGGTAATCGGTGAGGGCTTGAAAGCTGGATTTAAAAGGTGATTCTGGGAAAGAGCTCAACGCGGATTGTGCCTTCGAGAGATAACCCTTTGCAACGCGGCGGCAGTAGGCAGGCACCTTGTGTGTGGCCGCCTCTTGCTTCAGGAGTCTGAGTTGTTCCTGGGCTTGGGCGGCAGTGCGAGATCCGTTGCCGTTGAACCACTGGGCTAGCTGGCTGCGCAGTTCCGGATCTGCGGCATCACGAAGATAAAGCAGAGGGAGGGTGAGCTGGCCTAATGCCAAGTCGGTGCCCAAGGATTTTCCGAGGACCTCTTCGTCCCCCATGAGATCCTGTGTATCGTCCAGGATCTGAAAGGCAAGGCCGAAATTCGTCCCGAAGATCCCCAGCTTGGCAGCCTGCTTTGCGCTTGCCCCGCCCAGTAACGCCCCCGACTGCGCAGCCGCTCCCATGAGGGAAGCAGTCTTCCATCCGATGATCTTGAGATAGTTCGAACGAGTGAGGGTGAGGTCGTACTGATGCTGGATCTGCGCCACCTCTCCCTCGCAAACCGTCCGTGCGGTGTCCGACATGAGATTGAGGACGGTCGGGTTGTCGAGCTGGCTCAGCAGGCAGAAGGCCTTGGCGTACAGGTAATCGCCGGAAAGGACCGAAAGGGTGTCGCCCCATTTCGCGTTGAGCGTGGAGAGCCCCCGGCGCAGCGTGGCGCCGTCGATGACGTCGTCGTGCAGAAGGGTCGCGGTGTGGATCATCTCGACGGCGGCGGCCAATTGGATTGCCCGCGATGACCACGCCGAGGAGCCGTTGCGCCCGTGCGCGCTGTGGGCTAGGCCCGCACCGAGCAGGGCCAGCGCCGGGCGGATCCTTTTGCCCGACATTCGGGCCACATGCCGGGTCAGCTCCGCCATCAGGCTGTGCCGGAAGTTCTCCCGGGAGGCCAGCTCCTGGATGAGCAGCTCTTCAGCGGCTTGAAGCTGCGACTGAATCGGCTGATAGATCTCGGAAAGTGCCGTCGTGCTCGTCATAGATGTGAAGGATCTCGTATTTGGTATTCCGTTGAGCGGGGATGCGACCGGCTCCGCGGATCAGTCGAAGCGCCTCTTCCTTATCGACACGGTAGATCATGCCGGTTGCGCCCACCACCACCTCGTCCACCAGGATGCCGCCGAAATCGTTGGCGCCGAAGCTCAGGGCCAACTGTGCCAGCTTCGGCCCCTCGGTCACCCATCCGGCTTGAATGTTCGGAACGTTGTCCAATACCAGGCGGGCCAGCGCGATCATCCGCAGATATTCCATTCCACCGGCCGGCGGGGTATCCAACACCGTATGGCCCCTCTGAAAACTCCATGGGATGAAAGCACGGAAACCGCCGGTCTCATCCTGCAGATCTCTTAAGCGTACCAGATGTTCCACTCGTTCCGCGGGAGTCTCCACCATCCCGTAGGTCATGGTGCAGGTGGTCTTGAGTCCGGCCTCATGCGCCGCGCGATGAATCGCGAACCAACCGGCCGCCGAAAGTTTCTTGGGGCTCACCGCCTGGCGGACCCGCTCCACTAGGATCTCCGCCCCGCCGCCCGGCATGGAATCCAAGCCGGCTGCCATGAGCGCCTCAAACACTCCTCGGTAACTCTTGCCGGAGACCTGCGCCATGGTATCGATCTCCGGCGCAGAGAAGGAGTGCAGATGGATCTGCGGGTAATGGGCCTTGATGGTCCGGCACATCTGCTCGTAATAGGAAAGAGGAAGCGACGGATCCAGCCCCCCCTGCAGCAGGACCTGCGTTCCGCCCATCGCCGTCAGCTCACCCACACGCCGCAGGAGCTCCTCCATCGGAAGCCGGTAAGCCTCCGGATGCCCCGGCGGCCGATAGAAGGCGCAGAAGGAACAGTCCGCAACGCAGGCATTGGTGTAATTGATGTTCCGGTCCACAACGAAGGTGCCCAGGTTTTCCGGATGCCGGCGCCGGCGGATTTGATCCGCCGCCTTCCCCAGGGAAACCAGGTCCGCATCTTCGTGCAGCTGCAGGGCTTCCTCGGCAGTCAGCCGTCCGCCGTCTACTGCCTTACGGAGAATTCCTTCCACGGAAAACTCACTCATCAAAAGTTTATCCGTCTCCCCGTCGGGCAAAAGCGGCTTCGCTCGCGGAACCCACCCCCGAGCGCAGCCGACGGGCCGAGCCCTTGGGCAGTTCGCCCACCGCCTCGGCCTCTCTGGCGAAACGGGTTAGGCCGGCCCACGCCCTGGCGTCCAAATCGTACGAAAGGGCCTGCAGGTACCGCTTGAGAAAATTCACCTCGAACGGATGGGTTTTACGCATGATGGCCCTTAGCTCCCGCTCGTGCCCCTTCCCCCATTGATAAGAAGCACTCAGCGCGTCCGTAAGCTCCTGAAGAACGTCCGGCTGTTGCTCGAGCAATTGCCGACGGACCACCCACAGGGAATAAACAAAGGGCAGATGGGTCCAGTGGTTCCAAGCCTCACCGAGGTCCCACCACTGCAGGCCGTCGGCCGACTGGCTCGCCTGCAGCGCCTCATCCCCAATCAGCAGGGCGGCAGGATACTCCTCCAAAATCTGCGGGAACCTCAGCGGCGTCACTTCTAGGTTGATCTTGAGCTGTCGCTGATGGGCCAGGATCTTCAGCAAGGCCGGCGTCGTCGCTCCTTGATTGCTCACGCCGATCGTCCTCCCCTTGAGGGTCGCCAGCGATTGGTAGCTCACCACCAAAACGCTGTGCACGCCCGAGTCGGATCGGATGCACAGGCCGGGCACCGGAATAAACTCCTCTTGATGGCGAAGGTAAAGCAGGGAGGAAACGGCGCTGGCATCCAGTTCGCCCGTCAGCAGCCGGCGATTCAATTCCGCCGGCGGCCCGGAGATCAAATGAACATTGGCGGGCACGATCCCCTTGCGCAGGGCATAGGTGACCGGCCAAGAATTCAAAAACTGGATGTCCCCTACTCTAGTTCGCATGGGCAGCCCCGTACAGGCTATCGATCAGCTTCGGGACGCGGCCCGCGCGCTGGATCATCCAGGTCAGCTCATCCACCGAAGGGGCATCGTAATGGTTGGCCCCCGCGGCCTTGACGATCCGTTCCTCCATGTTGGTGGAACCGACGTCGTCCACCCCAAAATCCAGCGCCACCTGGATCATCTTGGTTCCCACGTAGGTCCACAGCAATTTGATGTGCGGGACGTTGTCCAGCATAAGACGCGAGATGGCATACACCTTGAGGTCCTCGAAGCCGGTGGTCGGCGGGACATCCGGGAAGGCCGTTCCCTCGGCATGGTAGGAGAGCGGGACGAAGGCCTGCACGCCCTGCGTCTCATCCTGAAGCGCTCGGATCGCCAGC
>JAHFFF010000170.1 GCA_023248095.1 Candidatus Omnitrophota bacterium
GGCCACCGGATCGATCACCAATTGGTAAATCCATCCGAAAATGGCCCGCAGGATAGTGATGGTGAAGAAGGCGGGCGCAACGATCAGCAGCCCCGTCAGGAAGTTTCTCCAGAACCCGCGAGTCAACATTACCCCCGGATCCTCATCAAAAGCGCGCAAATGCGGGGACCGAACAGGAGGATCCCGACCCCGATGGAACCCAGCACGCACAACAGTACGCCACCGGCGGCAATGTCCTTGGCCGTGCGGACCACGGGATGATGGTGCGCCTCCAGCAGATTGAGGGTGTATTCCAGCGCAGTATTCAAAAGCTCCCCAAGGATCACCAGACTGACCGTTAGAATCACCAGAATCATCTCCAACCGCCCGAAATGAAAGGCAACGGCCAAGGCAAGAACCGAAACCGCGGCCAGAAGATGCAAACGGAAATTGCGTTGGGCCCGAGCCGCAAAGAGAATCCCACGCCCCGCGTGCGCACAGCTCACCCAAACAGCTCGAATCAGCTCAAGAGGCCTTTTCACGGCGAATCACACACCAGCTTTTGAAGGCGCTGCGCTCGGCGATTCATCCGAAGCCGCTGCGAACTCAATCGGTGGTCGTACCCCACCAGATGAAGCAACCCATGGATGAGATAGCGGGTCACCTCCGCTTGCGGATCCCGGGGCTTGCGTCGCGCCGCCGTCTCCGCTGAGATCACAATGTCGCCGAGGACCCAGGGTGCCGGCCCGGGGCCGGCACCTGAATCCATAGGAAAGCTCATGACGTCGGTCGGGCCCTCCAGCCCCATCCATTGCAGATGAAGCCATTCGATCTGGCGGTCATCCGTCACCAAAATGCTCAAAATTCGTTCGGAACATCCCAGCCCATCCAGCATTTTTTCAGCGTCACGCCTTAAGCGCCGCACATCTAAACGGACTCGCTGTTGTGTGCTGCGCAGTTCCACCGGCATCACGAGGTCACCTTCCCATTGGCCCGGTCGTAGGCCTTGATGATCTTCTGGACCAGCTCGTGGCGGACAACATCGCTGTCGTTGAACTCGATGAACCCGATCCCCTCGATCCCTTTGAGGATATCGCGGGCCTGCGCCAAACCGGAGATCCTCCCCTGCGGCAGATCCGACTGCGTGACGTCTCCCGTGATCACCGTCTTGGAGTCGAACCCCAGCCGGGTGAGGAACATCTTCATCTGCTCCGGCGTGCAGTTCTGCGCCTCGTCCAGGATGACGAAGGAATCGTTCAGGGTGTTGTGGGTAACAATAAAATCGTCCGTCACATACAGTGAGTCCGGGGCGTCGACACGTATGCATACGGCGTCATGTTCACCGATGCGCTCGATTTTCTCGACGTATCGCGCCGGATGTCCGCCACCCATCTGCCGATACCTCTCAAGCTTCCGAGACAAGCGGAAGGGCTGGCTGGACGCAGGCAGACGGATATCCAGGACATACGAGTCCAAGATGTGGCGCACCTCTCTGCCGCGCGCCTGTCCCGGTGCGCGTCCCCTGGCGGCCCGAACCCTGGAGTAGATAATCCCTCCGAGCGAACGCACCAGGAAAATGACGTTATCCCGCAAACGAGCGGACGTCGTGCTGTAGTGAACACGACAGGTTCGGCCAGCCTGCACAACCGGGCCTCCATCGGTATCCAGCAAACCCTGTAAAACGGCCAGACGCACGTCCGCTGAATTGTATAAATATTCTTCCGGAATAAACTTAGTCGATGACCTCGTCCCACAAAGAGCAAGATCACGCAGTACCGCAGTGACCGGATTCGCGACAACAACACCTCCGCGACCGGCGTTTGCATTGCGCAGTACGTAATCGACGCTACTCTTCCGCATCATCTGGACACCCTTGAGCGCATCTCCAAGGGCATCAGCGAGTTCGACGTCGCTTGTAGAAAAGGATGGGGTTGTCGTCCCGGTGAGGCATCCATCGCCAAGGAGCAGACCAAGCGCATAGGGATCCAGTGGCACAGACCTCGATGGAAACCGGACGGGAGCACTGATCAACGGCAGCTCAAACCGGTGATAGTGTGCGCACCTGAGCCGCCCCGACATCTCACGCGTCTCCAGGATTCGGAAGCCTTTATTCCGACGTCTATCTTCGCGCGTGTACACGGCCCACAAGTGATCGGCACAACACAGCGTTGAAGCGCCATCCTGCATGGTGATGCGAAAAATCTCTTTTCGACCCTGTGGATAGATTCCGACAACACGCGTCGGCGAACCATCCGCCCCCACCACTGCATCGCCAATCTGCAGACTGCCGATCGACACATAGCCCCCTGGAGTAAGTACGGAGCTGAAGTACGGTTGCGCCCTGCCGCGCATGTAGGCCAGCGGGGCAACCTCCAAGATCCCTTTTTCGATGGTGCGCTGGATCCGGTCGACGTCCATCATGTCGTAGAGGGCGTCGTACAGGGGCCTCAGGTAGGGATTCACCTTCTCCTCAAACGTGCCGGGGAGGAATCCCAGCGACTCCCCGGCCTCGACGGCGGGGCGAGTCAGGATGATCCGGGAAACCTCCTGCCGCTTGAGCGCATTGACCGCCATCGCCATCGCCAGATAAGTTTTTCCCGTTCCTGCCAAACCTATGGCGAAGACGATGTCAAAGCGCCGGATGGCATCCACGTAAGCCTTCTGACCGGCCGTCTTGGGTGTGACAAACTGCCGCTTCGAGAGGATCTCGATCCGGTCGGTGTAGATGGGGCCCAGATCCAGCCCGCTGTCCCTCTCCATGGCCCGGATGGCGTAGACCACCTCATGCCGGCGCAGGTACTGCCCTGAGCGGATGAGCCCCAGCAGCTGTTCAATGAGATGAGTCCCCTTTTGGACAGCCTCTTCCGGTCCGGAGAGGGTCAATTGGCGCCCACGAGCCACCGTCTTGATCCCAAACTCCGCCTCGAGCAACTTCAGATGCTCGTCGTGCAGGCCGAACAAGGTCACCGCTTCGTGATCGGAGAGGAGCTCGAAGGTTCGTTCCATCCGTTACTTATACTCGTCCGTCGAACGATCTTGGCCCTCAGGCATGATCTCCAGGTGCGGAATCGACAATTTCTGTCCAACACGGATACGATCCGGGCTCTTGAGGGTCGCCCGATTCGCATCGTAGATCTTGCGCCAATGTTTGCTGCTGCCGTAGACCTTCTTGGAAATCTTCTCCAGGCTGTCCCCTTTCTTTACCGTGTAACTCGTCGGCTCCGCCATCGGCATTGCAGGCACCATCGAGGCATTCATCTGACGCTCCTCCGGCTCTTCCCATTGCTGACGAGGAGCGGGTGATGCCGGAGCCATCGCTTGAGGCGCAGCAAAAGGCTGCGGGGCCTCAGCCTTCTTCGAGGTGCGCCAGGGATTCATTTCATCCGCTGTCGGCAGCTCGATGTTGGTCTCAATCATCTGGCGCGTCGACTTCCGGGGCGCAGCGGCCGGAGCGGATCCAACGAGATACCCCCGGTTGCCTTGCAACTCCTGATCCACACGCGGCTTCTCCACCACCTGAGACGAGATGCGGGCGCAACCCGTCAGGGCAACACTCACCGTACCTACCATCCACAGTTGCAACAAACCTTTCATTTTCATCTCCTTATCGTTATACCAAGCTCTTTCAACTGATCCGCCGAAACTTCCGAGGGGGCTCCCACCATGAGGTCCACTGCCTTCTGTGTCTTCGGAAAAGCGATCACCTCCCGGATGGAAGGGGCGTTGGTGATCAGCGCAATCAAGCGATCCACCCCCGGCGCAAT
>JAHFFF010000022.1 GCA_023248095.1 Candidatus Omnitrophota bacterium
GGTAAAGCCGTTCGATGGTTTCGATCGAATGACTCAGCATCTCCTTGAGCAGGATGGCCTGCGAGCCCAACGATCGGTTGGCAATCTCAAAGAGCGCCTGCTCGGCCCGATCCAGGAGCGCCTCGACATCATCCTGATTCTCATAGCACTCCCCGACGATCTGGGTGGAGGCGGCGATGAGACTGCGCAGCATGGCCTTTTCCCGAACGATCTTCGCGTAATGCTGAACGTTCGCCGCCGTCGGGACCACGGAGGTCAGGGAGGCCAAGGTGTGAGCCCCTCCCACTTCCTCCAATTGACCGGAGGCCTTCAACTCTTCGGTTAGAGTAACCAGATCAACCGGTTTCTGGTGGTTGAAGAGGCTGGTCATGGCTTGGAAGATCTTACGGTGGGATTCCCGATAGAAGGAGCCGGACTGCAGCAGCTCCAGGCCGATGGGGACCGCCTCTTCATCCATCAGCATGGAACCGAGAACTGCCATCTCGGTGTCTAGACTGTGGGGAGGTACCCGTTCAATCAGATGTTCTGCAGTGGGTGACATGACCCTCGGACAAAACGTTAGGCCTTGGTCACCACAACCTTGACGAAGGCCTTCACTTCGGGATGAAGCCTTACGGGGACCTGGACCTCACCCAATTGGGTGAGGGATCCCCCTAATTGGATCTGCCGTCTCTCTAAGCGAATCCCTTCTCGCTGAAGGATCTGTACGATGTCCCCGGCCGTCACTGCGCCGTACAACTTTCCCTGTTCCCCTACTTTAACCGGGATGGTGCAGGAAACCTCGCTGAGTTGACGGGCCAACTCATTGGCCTTTTGCATGGCGATCTCGGCCATCCGGATCTGCGCAGCCAGCTTTGCCTGTGCTACGGCACCCGCTGTCCGGGTTGCCGCCACGGCAAATTGGCGGGGCAATAGGAAATTCCGCGCGTATCCGTCCTTGACGGATACCTTCTGCCCGGCCTTGCCGAGGCGCTGCACATCTTTCACTAAGATGATATCCATTCTCCGACCCCTATTCCGCCGTGACGTACGGCATCAAGGCAATCGCCCGGGCCCGTTTGATGGCACGGGAGAGCTGGCGTTGGTGGGAGGCGCAGGTTCCTGAGATGCGCCGGGGAAGGATCTTTCCCCTCTCGGATGCAAATTTGGACAAGCGTGCCGTGTCCCGGAAATCAATCGCCTCCATACGCTCCGCACAAAACTTGCACGCCTTGCGACGGATAAACCGACGCTTATCGGCTAGCCCGGGTGGGCCTGTCTTCCTCTTCTTCTTGAACTCTCTCATTAGAAGGGCACCTCTCCCAACTCTCCTTCGGCCTCAGGAGGCGGAGCTTCCTGCACCACCTCCGTTGCGGCTGAGGGCTCCTCGGACACCGGTCCCTGCGCCCCAGCGACCTCACCCCCCTTGGAGACTCGACCCGTGTCAGCCCCGGCCCTCGGGAGTTTTCCCAGGAATTGGATATTTTGCGCAACAACCTCAATGGTGGATCGCTTCTGCCCGTCCGCAGTTTCCCAGTTTCGACTCTGAAGCCTACCCTCGACGAAAATGGGCGATCCCTTGGAAAGATACTCTCCGCACAACTCGGCCTGCCGCGCCCAAGAAACCACCCGAACGAAACAGGTCTCCTCCTTCTTCTCTCCCGAAGAAGAGGTGTACACGCGTCCGGCGGCAACTGTGAAGGTCGCCACCGCCGTCCCGCTGGGGATGTACCTAAGCTCCGGATCCCTCGTCAGATTTCCAATCAGAAACACCTTGTTCAGATTCGCCATTTTACTCCCCTTCTTCCTGATTGCTGAGCTGCGGTTGGGGGTTCACTGGAAGACCGGCACTTGACACCACCAGAAGCCGTACAACCGGCTCGATCATGTTGGCCATCTTTTTCAAACCATCCAGGCCAGCGGGCGGCAGATGCAGCTTGACCTGCAGGAAATTACCCTCGCTGAACTTCCCAATGCGGTAGCTCAACTTCCGCTTACCCAGGAATTGGCTATCCTCCACCCGCCCACCGTGACGGGTTACCATCTCCCCAAATTGGTTTTTCAGTTCCGCCATAGCCGCTTCATTCAGCTGCGGATCCGTGATTAGAATCGCCTCATACTCTCTTAATGAAGACGCCATTGTTTCCCCTTATCTGATCCTTCGGTTAAACCGGTTCATGGCCGCAGATAAACCGCTGGTCACCCAAATCTCGCAGGCCGCCACAGCGGAGGCAAGCCCCTGCTCCAGGGACTTCCGCTCCGAACTATCAAATCGACCCAGGACAAATGGGGTGAGATCCTCATCCACCCGGCCCGATTGAATCCCGACCCTCAGCCGGGGAATCTCCTCCATCCCCAATTCGAGCAAGATCGAAGCCAAACCCAAATGCCCGCCGGCTGAACCCCTGGAGCGCAACCGAATCATCCCAAGGGGCAAAGAAACGTCGTCGCAAACCACCAGAAGGGACGAGGGCTGCAATCTCCAACGATGCAACAGGCACTTCACGGCCTTTCCGCTGGCATTCATAAAGGTTTGCGGCAACGCCAGACGAACCGGCTGACCGGAGATGGAACCTTCTCCAAACCTTGAGGAACAGCCCTGGGCACGGATTGCGATGAACCACTGCTTGGCGATCTTCTCGGCCGCCATCATTCCCACATTGTGCCGCGTTCGAGAATAGGCCGGACCGGGATTGCCCAATCCGACGATCAGCTTCACCCCTTCTTTGCCTCAACCTTTTCCTTGGGCTTTTCCTTCTCTTTCTCCTTGCCCTCAGCCGCCCCTGCAGCTGCCTCTTCCTCCGGCTTCTTCTGCTTGATCACCTCGGGCTCGGCAACCGCGGCACCCTCTACGGCCGGAGCAGCCACCTCTTCCTGCCGGGGTTCGACGCAGGCAATCACGGGCTGTTCGGGATCGGTCACTGCCTTGACCCCCTCCGGAAGCACGATGTCTTTGACGTGCATGGTTACCCCAAGTTCGAGACCGGAGATCTCCACCGGGATCTCGGCCGGGATCTCCGTCGGCAAGCACTCCACTTCCATTTCCCACCGCATGTGCTCCAAAACTCCGCTGCCCTGCTTGACCCCGACCGCCTCTCCCTCGAAAGACAGGGGAACGGAAACGGTAATCCGCTTGGTCAAGGAAATCTCATTGAAATCCACATGCAGGATCTGATGGGTGACGGGGTGATGCTGAAGCTCCTTGATGAGAACGACGTTTTCCCCACTGGACAGGTCGGAATGGCCGCGCAGCAACTCCTTTGAATCCCCCGTGAACCGGAGGGAAATCAATACGTTCTCACCTGCCTTGGTATGAAGCACGCGATGCAGATCCCGTCCTGATACCTGAATGGAGACTGCCGATTTCCCCTCCTTGTAAACCACGCAGGGAACCACACCTTGCCGACGCAAAGCAGCGCTGGGCCCCTTCCCATTCGTGGGCCGCACTGCCGCTTCCAGGGTAACCTGTTCCGCCTTTTGTCTCATCGCTTAACCTTAGTCAAACCCTTCTTCTTCTGAACCGACTCTTTTTTGGTTTCCTCATCCCACTGCTCATGAAAGAGCACACTGATGGAGGTCTCTTCATGAATGCAGCGGATGGCCTCTGCGAATACGGGTGCAACGGAAAGGACCTTGATCTTCGGCAGCCGCCGCCCCGGCGGGATGGCAATGGTATCCGTCACCACCAACTCCTTCAAGGGAGATGCGGACAAGCGCTCTTGCGCGGGCCCGGACAGAACAGGATGAGTGATCGCCGCGACCACCTCCCGTGCCCCCGCCTCCTTCAAGGCTCGAACCGCTTCCACCAGGGAACCGGCTGTGGAGACCAGATCATCGACGATGAGGGCGTTTTTTCCGCGCACCTCTCCCATGATGTCCATGACCTCGGCTTCCATGTCGTTGATCCGCCGCTTGTCCACCATGGCCAGGCTTGCATGGAGCCGCTTGGCGTAGGCCCTGGCCATCTTGATCCCTCCCACATCCGGTGAAACCACAACCCAATCGCCCAGGGCACGCTCTTGGCTGAAATACTCCACAAAGGTATTGACGGCGAAGAGATGATCCAGCGGGATATCGAAGAAACCCTGGATCTGGCCTGCATGCAGGTCCATGGTCAAAACCCGGTCCGCCCCGGCCACCGTAATGAGATTAGCGACAAGCTTGGCGGTGATGGGGACCCGAGGCTGATCCTTTCGATCCTGGCGGGCGTATCCGAAATAGGGAAGAACCGCGGTGATCCTGCGGGCAGAGGCCCGACGGACAGCATCCAATAGGATCAGCAATTCCATGAGGTGATCGTTCACCGGCGGGCAGGTGGGTTGCACGATGAAGACATCCCTGCCCCGAACGTTCTGGTTGATCTTGACCCGGATCTCTCCCTCGCTGAAGCGCCCCACCAGGGCATCTCCTAGATCAACCCCAAGTACCTGAGCAACCTTGCCGGCAAAGGCCGGGTTGGCATTCCCTGCCAGCAGAACCGGTTCATCCCTGCCGCTCATGATTCCCTCCCAGGCCCGTGCCTATGCCAACCGTCACATGGGGACCAATCTCCGCATGGCTGATCATGCTGTGGTGCAAGATCTTGCTCCCCGTTCCAATACGACAATCGGAAAGTTCCACGAAGTTACCTATCCTCACCCCAGCCCCGAGCACCGTTCCCGGGCCCAAGCGACAGAAGGGGCCCACCTGGCACCTGCGTCCAATGCGGACTCCCTCCTCAACGACCGTGTGCGGGTAGACAACCGTATCCTGCCCGATGGTCGCGGAGCCGTCAATGTACGTTGTGTAAGGGTCCACGATCGTGACACCACCCAACATGAATCGCTCCAAAATCCGGCTGCGCATGATCGTCTGCACGCGCGCCAGATCCGCCCGCGTGTTGATCCCCAGGAACTCTCCTACGCTGCGGGTAGAAGCGGAGGAAATGGGCGTCCCCGCCTTCACCAGGTACCCCACCGTGTCGGTCAGGTAATACTCGCCGTTGGGAGCAGGCTGAATTGTCTTCAGGGCCGCCTTCAGCGACTTGGCCTGAAAACAGTAAGCCCCCACGTTAATCTCTTCAATCGCCCGCTCCGCCTGCGTGGCATCGGCATCCTCGACAATCCGAACGATCCGGCCGGTTTGGTCCCGCACAATTCGCCCGTAACCGGTGGGCTCCTGCAGGCGAGCCGTCAGCAAGGTGCAGGTCGCCCCGTCGCGCCGGTGGGTCTCAATCAACCCCTGGATCGTCTGGGGTGTCAGCAGGGGAGTATCCCCATAGACCACAACGATGTCACCCTGAAAATTCTTCAGGCGGGGCAGCGCCTGCTGAACTGCATGGGCCGTGCCCCTCAGGCTGCGCTGCACGACGGTGTCCACCTCGGGTCCCAGATGACCCCGAACCAAATCGGGTCGGTGGCCGACCACCACCACAATTCGACGAATCCCGGCGTTGGAAACCGCGTCCAGCACGTGCCCGATCAACGGCTTTCCGTAGAGGGAGTGAACCACCTTGGGAATCTGGGAGAGCATTCGAGTCCCATCTCCTGCAGCCAGCACCACAGCTGCCAACCCTCCCTTTCTGACCTTACCGCGCTTCATCCTCTCGCCGTCCGCTCCTAAAGAGACCTTTAAGCCACCTGGCGTTTTCCATCCCGATAGACCAAGATCGGGGGAGCACTCTGAGTGACACATTCGGGCGTGATGATGCACTCCACGACGTCCTTTTGGGTCGGCAGGTCAAACATCACCTCCAGCATCATCTCTTCCAGTATCCCCCGAATGGCCCGGGCGCCGGTGGCCTTGGCCAACGCATCATCGGCAATGAGCTGAAGCGCCTCTTCTTCAATGGTCAACTTGACGTTCTCCATCTCGAAGAACTTTGCGTACTGTTTGACAATCGCGTTCCTGGGTTTGAGCATCACGTCGATCAGATCATCTCGGGTGAGAGGGCTGCAGGGCGTAATGACCGGGAAGCGTCCGACAAATTCCGGAATCATCCCGAATCGAATCAGGTCCTCCGGCTCCACCTGGGACAACAAGGTCCCTAAATCTACCGAAGGGGCCGCTGCACCCGCCTGCATATGAAATCCGATGAGCTTCCGGCCAAGGCGCCGGCTGATGATCTTGTCTAACCCGGAAAAGGTTCCACCGCAGATGAACAGGATGTTGGTCGTATCCACCTGAATGTACTCGGACTGAGGGTGTTTGCGCCCGCCCTGAGGAGGCACATTGGCTACGGTCCCCTCCACGATCTTCAACAAGGCCTGCTGGACCCCTTCGCCGGAAACATCCCGCGTGATGGAAACGTTCTCCTGGGTCTTGCCGATCTTATCGATCTCATCGATGTAGATGATCCCCATCTGCGCACGCTTGACGTCGAAATTGCAGTTCTGCAGCAACCGCAGGAGCACGTTCTCCACGTCCTCACCCACATAGCCAGCCTCCGTCAGCGGGGTAGCATCGCACAGGGCAAAGGGGACATCCAGGATCTTCGCCAGTGTGCGCGCCATCAAGGTCTTTCCGCAGCCCGTGGGCCCGAGCAGCAGGATATTGGACTTTTCCAGTTCGACCCCATCCTCATCGGGTGGTGCAGCCCAAACACGCTTGTAGTGATTATAGACGGCTACCGCCAGCTGACGCTTGGCCCGCTCCTGACCGACAACGTACTGCTCCAGTTGCCGCTTGACCTCAGCCGGCTTGGGCAACTCTTTGACGGTCGGGGCTCGCTTGGCCCCGCGGTTCAGATCCTCTTCTTTTGAGAGGATCTGGCTGCAGAGCTTGACGCACAGATCGCAGATGTAGACACCGCTGGGACCGCTGAACAGTTTATGGATCCGTTCCCGGCCCCGCCCGCAGAAGGAGCAGCGTTCTCTTAGTGTAGGTGGCATCGGTTAAGTTGCATCGCTTCGTAAAACCTCTCTGCCTCCACAACTTTCAAAAGAGGCGGCAAAACATTTTTAGCGGTTGTTGCCCCGCTAGGACTCGAACCTAGATAACCAGACCCAAAATCTGGCGTCCTACCATTGGACGACAGGGCAGTCAGGCAGTTGCCACAACGTGCACACGCCAGCCCGGTTCCTGCCGCCTGATCTGATCCGCTGCGGTCCGGGCTTGTGCCTCTGAATCGCATACGGCAAATACCGTTGAACCACTCCCAGAAACACACGGACGAACCAGCCCTCCGGGCGTCTGAACAACGGCCTTCACGTGCCGAATTTCCGGATAGAGGGCCTCTACGGTAGGCTCAAGACCATTAAAGAGGAGTTCGCGAACTTCGAACGACGGCCCGCCTTTCAAAGCGCGCAAAAGAAGTTTAACATCGGGTCCAGGGGCTGTCAAGCCGAAAGCCTGATAGACCGCTCTCGTCGAGATCGCAAAATCCGGGGTCACCAGCAGATGCCAAATCCGGCCATTTCCAGAAACCGGCTCAATCTGATCTCCCCTGCCCCTCCCCAGCGCCCAGGGGACTCGGGCCACAAAGAAGGCCACATCGGCTCCGATGTCGCGGGCACAGTTGAACAGCTGGTCCTCAGGAATCACCGAATCGCTCAGCCGCTGCAAGGCCACCAAGACCGCCGCCGCATCAGAGGAACCTCCGCCCAGACCGGCCCCAATGGGGATCGACTTCTCCAGCCGAATCCGGACTCCATCCGACCAACCGGAAGCACGCCGGTACACCTCCACTGCCCGCACCGCGAGGTTGGTGGCATCGTGCGGAAGATCCGAGGAATCACATTCCAGCTCGATTCCGCCTCCCGCCATCCTTTGCACCGTCACATGATCCGACAGATCGACCCGTTCAAACAAGGTCAGCAGCTCATGATAGCCATCGGGCCGCTTGCCCAGAACGGAGAGGTGCAAGTTTACTTTGGCGTACGCGGGAAGAGAAACTGAGGTCATCTTATCAAGAATCGGATGGGGTCAGACCCTCTGGGGTCTGACCCCGCAGGCTCCTACGGAACAGGCTTCAAATCCGGAGAATTTCTCCTCTGATAAAGGGGCAGCTCAGCGGCGGGGACCGCCCAACGGGTCCCTTTCAAGGCATCGACCACGGTAATCTCCTGGAAATCCTTGAAGTCGTAGCTCTTCACAACGTAGGTGGTCGCATCGAGCAGCGCACGGGCTACCTCATCAGCCGTCGAAAGCTTGAGAGAGGCTGCCTTCGGCGACTCCGGATCGACCGGCTTAAATTCCGTCATGGCTCGTTTCGCAATTTGATCCGCCAAGAAAACGGGCAAGGAGAGCGGCTCCAGATAGAACGAATCACCCCAATGTTCCGGGGACCCCAGATGTTGATGGGCTGAGGTCAAGGAAGACAGCGTTCCCAACCGGTCAATCGCCGATAAGGAGCCGTCGGTGTCTTGAATCTGCACGGTGAACAAGAAGGCCCCCGGATCTCCGACCGCATGCAACGGTACGCAGAGGAGTACCGCGTCCTTTTCAATCTGCCGGACCGGCCACTGTTCCATTTCCTCCAGGATCTTCTCTTCCTCCCCATTCAGATCTGCCGTCACCCTCGAGATCATGGGCATCAGGTCCCCAAACCTCTTCGATGGAGCGGCGTAACGGCTCAAAAGCTGCGAAAGCGGTTTCGTTCGAAGATCCCGAATGAATTGAAACACCGTGGCCCGGGCAATCTCCTCCGGCTGACGACGCAGAGAGATCTCATTCCTGCTCTGCAGATCGCTGACAGAAATGGCGTAAAACTGAACTCGCTTGGAATCCAAGACGTGTCCGGCGAAGATCACGTCCAGATGATCCGGCCCGGGATCGCGGGCGATGAGCTTATAAAACTCCACGGGCGCATCGGTGGAGAGGCAGATCCTCATGATGGCCGTCGACACCTGCTGGAGTTTCTTTATGGGCGCGGAGGGTTCCCTGGGAGGGCGATCGTCGTCCGGCAGCCGCCGGGGCACCCGAACGAAAGAACCCTTTGTGACAACCCTGAAATCAAACGCATCTTGTGTGTAGCGCCCCTCGATGAGGACGGGCGGAGCCTCGGGGATTGAATCCGGGGCATGCTTGCGCAGCTCATCGATGAGCCCGGGGACCTCCACCATCACCCCCAAGGTCGTCTTGACGAATTGGGCCTTGACCTTCAGCCCATACTCGTTCTTGCAGAGTTGAATAAGGGATTCCGCGACACGATCCTGAGAATAGGTCGCACGTCCACAGGAGGCAAGCAGCGCCGCCAACAACAAAACCCCGAACCTCTTCACGCCGTCATCACCTCCCTGGAGGAGCCGATTTGCCTATCGCTTCCACTTGAGCCCGAGACTTGCCGTATTCGGTGAAGATCGCTTCAATGTCGTCGTACTCCAGCTCATCCCGTTTGATTAGCTCCTGCGCAAACCGGTCCAGGATCGGCCTCTCTCGGGTCAGGAGATCCTCCACATCCTTCGCGCAGACCTGGAAGATTTGATTGGTTTCAGCGTTCAGCTCGCTGCGCACCGTCTCGGAGAGTTGACTCTGCTTGTCGCCATCCAGCATGGTCCAGTCCCCCAGATACTTCGACCCCATCCCCAGCCGCCAAACCATAGAGTGTGCCAGAGACATGGCGTTTTGGAAATCGGCCGCCACCCCGGTGGAGGTCACCCCGACGACCAGTTTCTCCGCCACGTACCCGGCTAAGGAAACCTTGATGTCCGCCATCAGTTTGTTCCGATCGGCCGTATGGAGCTCCTCGCGAGGAACGTGGTAAACCACTCCCAGCGCACCCCGCCGGGCAATGATGGAGGCCTTGAAAACGTCGTCGGTCGGGTGCAGCATGTAGGTCACAACCAAGTGGCCCGCTTCATGGTAGGCGGTCAATCGACGCTCCGCCTCATTCATCGACTTCTTATGCTTGACCCCCAGGTCCACCCGCTCGAACGCCTCCGAGAGATCGTCGTAAGCAACCTTCTCCCGCTTGTTGCGGGTAGCGATGAGTGCAGCCTCCTTGATGATGTTCTCAATCTCTGCCGGAGATTTGCCGACGCCTCGCCGGGCCAGCCGGGGAATATCTATGGAGGATTCGTACTGGACCTTCCCCAAATAATAGCGGAACAGCTTTTCCCTCCCATCGAGGTTCGGCACATCCACGTAGATCTTCCGGTCAAAGCGACCGGGCCGTAGGAGCGCTGGATCCAAAACCTGCTCGGGTGCGTTGGTGGCACCAATAACGACAACGTTCTCCTGGCTCTCCTGAATCCCGTCCATCTCCACCAGAAGGGCATTCAGGGTCGAGTTGGTCTCCTGGCCTCCCCCTCCCCATGCGAAACCCCGCATGCGGCCGACAGCATCCAGCTCGTCAATAAAGAGGATGCAGGCCCCTTGCCCGTACGCTATGCGGCGAGCGTCCTTGAACAACCTCCGCACACGACTGGCCCCTACCCCGACAAAAATCTCCACGAAATCGCTGGCCGCCAGGGAGAGAAACGGGATCCCGGCCTCCGTGGCGATCGCCTTGGCCAGGTAGGTCTTGCCGCAGCCGGGAGGCCCCTGCATGAGGATCCCGCGCAGGATCTTTCCGCCCACCTTCCTCAGCCGGGCATGGTCCTTCAGGAGCTGCACCACCTCCCATGCCTCTTCCTTGGCCTCGTCGATTCCGATCACGTCCGTGAAGTGGATGTTCACTTGATCGCCCCTGACCTTCTTGGTTTTCTGCTTGGAGAAATAGCCAAACATGATCGCCACGTACACCAGGGCGTTCACCACACCGATCGCCAACCAGACCAGGATCCAGAGGGGCATGGTTGCCAGCTGCATGTTCCGATAGAAGGATTCCAGCTTGGACATGCCATAGACGGTCAAACCGGTACAAATCGCCACCACCCAAAAGATGGTTAAGCCAAGCCAATGATCTCGGCACCATGTCTTAAATTGACGCCACCAACGAAAATCCATAGGAGTTAACGCCCCTTTCTGTTTCCGGTCAATTCCCTGATGTGGAACTTCAACCGTTGCATGACCTCAGGGTCTTTGGAGGAAATCTCCAGCCCCTTCTTCCACATCGACAACGCCTCCTTTTCCTTCCCTAATTTCAAGTATACCTGACCCAAATGCTCGAAGACCTCCGGGTCGGGCATCCGCGTCACCGCCACCTGAAGAAGTTGCAGCGCCTCCTCCATCTGGCCGAGCTTAAAATAGGCCCATCCCAATGAATCCAAGTATGCCCCATTCTGCGGATCCTGGGAAAGGGCCCGTTCCAGAAGATTGACCGCCTCCTCGAGATGAACGCCCCAATCGACATAGAGATAGCCCAGGCTATTCAACAGGTTCGGGTCATCCGGATGCTGCCGGAACGCCTCCTGAAATACCTGTTCCGCCACTGGGTACTCTCCAAGCCGATGGAACAACGTACCCAGTTGAAGGTAAGGTCCCACCTCTGTCGGCGCAATCTTAATTGCCTGGCGGTAGGCCTGCTCCGCATCGGGGTATCTTTGCCCTGTCTGATAAGCCATCCCCAAGGCTGTCCACAACTCCACGGAACCCTGCCCTGGGTTCTGAGGGTCCAACACATTCTGGATCAGCTCCACCGCCTGCTGCCATTGGCCCTGCTCAATACGCACATGGGCCAGCTCCAAATGAGCAGCGGCCTCACGCGGCTTAAAGCTTAGGTAACGGGTCAACCATCGAGCCGCCTCCCCCAGATCCCCCAGGCGGTAGGAAACACGGGCCAGATAATGGATCAACTGTGTATTGACCGGTTCCTGATCCAGCACCTGCAAGAACTGCTCTCTCGCTTGCCCCAGTTGTCCTCCCAACTCCAGGCTAACCGCCAGCCCTAATCGAGCCTCCAGGAAACTCGGGTCCAGTTCCACCGCCTTGGCCATGTGCTCGATGGCCTCCGGCCAGTTTCCGACCTTCGCATAGAGCACCCCAATATTGAAATGGGCCACAGCGGAATCCGGCCGCTCCTGGAGCAGTCGTTCGTAAACGGCCAATCCATCCTGCAACTTTTCCTGCAGGATGTAGAGATCGGCCAGCTGGCTCAGGGCGCCGAGATTCCTGGGATCCTGGGTAAGTACTTGAGAGTATTCCTTGGCCGCATCATCGAAACGCCCCTGGTCGGAGTAGAGGACGCCCAACACAAACTTTGGTCTGGGATCGGAAGGCTCCAGTTTGGCGGCGGCCTCCAGAGATTCCGAGGCCCTCTCCACCTCATTCCCCTGGAGTTGAACCACGCCCAGCCGCAAGAGGATCTGGGCAGATCCCGGATCCTGCTCGTGCGCGTTTCGGTACTGAACCTTTGCGTGGGCCAGATCTCCGTGCCCCTCCGCCAACAGTCCCGCGAGGTAATGGGCAAGCCCCTTCTGCTGGGCCAAGAGATCAGGGCTTGGAACAACACCCTGGGCTGCCCTGCCCAATGCCCCTATACCCCGGGAATCGGCCGCCAAGGCAATCCTCTGTGCCGGTCGACATCCCGTTAGGGTGGACGAAACCGCAAAAAAGCAGGCAAAGACAAACCTTTGTCCGTTCCTCATGAACGCTTGCGCCGATCCTTTCAACGATTACTTCTTATGTCGATCTCGGCGAAGTCGCTTCTTCCGCTTGTGCTTAGCGATCTTCTTTCGCCGCTTCTTCCTTAAATTGGGCATTTACCTCTCAGTTTCCAGATCACCTTTCAGTAGATGATCTTGTTCAATGAATACTCGATCAGCCCCTCGGCCCCCGCCTTCTTCAACTCCGGAATCAAATCCCGCACAACCTTCTCATCCAACACGGTTTCCAGGGCAAACCAACCGCCCGTACTCAGCGGCGCTACGGTGGGCCTTTTAATCGCCGGTAAGATCTGCAATACCTGCTTGAGGCTCTTCTTGGATACATTCATCTTCAAACCCACCTTGCCCCGAGCGACAATGGCCCCCTTAAGAAGCGTCGCAATCGACTCCAGCTTCTTCCGTTTCCAGGGGTCCTTCCAAGCGGCCTTGCTCGCAATCAGCTGGGTCGTTGAGGTGCAGAGGGTATCCACAATGCGCAGCTTGTTTGCCCGCAAGGAAGAACCGGTCTCCGTAAGCTCCACGATCGCATCGACCAAACCGGTACCCACCTTGGCCTCTGTGGCCCCCCAAGAAAACTCTACCGATGCGTTGACCTTGTGGCTCTTCAAGTAAGAACGGGTCAGGTTGACCAGTTCCGTTGCCAATCGCTTTCCCTCCAGATCCTTCGGCCGCATGATCTTGGAATCCACCGGAACGGCAAGAACCCAGCGAACCGGTTCCAAGCTCCTCTTGGAATAGGACAGCTCGGCCACCTTCACCACATCGGATCCGTTCTCCATAATCCAGTCGTTGCCCGTAATGCCGCCATCCAGCGCACCTGCCTCCACATAGCGCGACATCTCCTGCGCACGCAGGAGAACCACCTCCATCTCCTCATCATCGATGGTCGGGAAATAAGAGCGCTCCGTCACCGTCAACTGAAAACCAGCCTGCTGGAATAATTGAACCGTTGCTTCCTGCAGAGATCCCTTAGGCAATCCCAGTTTAAACCTCATCGGCACTTTCCTCCTAACGTGAAGAAAGACAACATTATAATCTCCGCCGGCCGGGCAAGTCAATTGAATCCGGTGAATATAGTGTGGCTGATCCAGGGCCATAAATCAATCGTTCATAACACAATTAACGTATTTATTAACTATATTAAAAAATCACCCCTTGGCATGCGCCTCTCCTTTCGGTACAATAGAGCCCCATGAAATGGATTCGCAAGCAGATCTTCTGGCTGGCCGGAACTGTGGTGGGGGGATTCCTCCTCTGGCAGATTGCCACAGCGGTGACCCTGCGCTCTGCCCAGCCGGAATCGGCCGGGATCCTATTCGGGCGAAACGTGTCGGTGCAGGAATTCCTGAGGGCACAGCAGGCGGCTGCGCACCAGGCGGTCCTGCGGTACGGAGAACAGTATAGGAAGTACGTCTCTGAAGAGGACCTGAACCAAAACGCCTGGGAAAGGTTGCTCTTTCTTACGGAGGCCAAGCGAAAAGGGATCCGAATCTCCGACCGGGAGGTGATCGAGGAGATCCAACGCTCCCCCCTTTTCCTGGATCGCCAGGGCCGGTTTGATCAGGCAGGCTACCAGGGCATCATGCAATACGGCCTGGGGACTACAGCGCGAACCTTCGAGGAAGAAACCCGGGAGGAGCTGATGATCCGCAAGCTCTTTGATCAGGTGATCGGAAACCCCTCGGTCAGCGAGCAGGAGATCCTGGATGAATTCCGGAAAAAGGAGGAATCCATCCAAGCCGATTTCCTCCTCTTGTCTGTTGAACCGATTGCCCGAGAGGTAGCGGAGGTCTGTCGTCAGCACCCAGGGCAACTGGAGCAGGTCGCCAAACAGCTGGACTTTAAGTTGATAACCTCAGATTTCTTCAAGAGATCAACACCTCTGTCCAACCTGGGAGCTTCAGCTGCAACCCTCTCTTCCCTCTTCGAAGCGCAGCCGGGTGAGGTGGGGGGGCCTTTCAAGGTGTCCAACGGATGGCTCGTGGCGAAGATGAAGGCTAAGAAGCCGGCGGATGAAAAACAGCTTGATTCGCAGAAGGAAGCGATCCGGAGAGAGGCCCAAGGCCGGAAGAAGCTGCAGAGCTATCTGGCCTGGTACGAGGAGTTACTCAAACGCGCCAATCCAAAACACGAAACCTTAAAACAGGAAAAGCCAAGGGCCAAACCGGCCCGCTGATCCTTGCCTCCTCCAGTCCCCGCCGCCGCAATCTGTTGAGGGAGCTCAAAATCCCCTTTCGGGTGATCCCCAGTCGACTGCTCGAGCCTCCTCCCGGCCTGCTGGATCCGATTTCTTATACCCGAAGGCTGGCCCTTGCCAAGGCACGGCTGATAGCCGAGAAGGCCGCGGAGGGCTGGGTATTGGGCGCAGATACCGTCGTCGTCCACAAGGGACAAATCCTAGGAAAACCGGCCGATTTCTCCGAGGCCTGCCGCATGCTCAGCCGACTGCAGGGGACCTCTCACCGGGTCATTACCGCGGTGGCGCTGGTCAATGCCCGCACCTCCCGCTCGATCGTACGGCATGAGACAAGCACCGTGACGATGCGGCCCCTTTCCCTGCAAGAGA
>JAHFFF010000023.1 GCA_023248095.1 Candidatus Omnitrophota bacterium
CGCCCATTCTTCATCGTCACCTTCTGGGCTTCCTGCATCTCTTTCGAGGCCTTGCACTTGACGCAATAAGCTTCCATGAGTCCGTCCTCCTTGTTCTATGCGAAATCTATCACGCTGGCCACCAGCCTGTCAACCCTGCGTATCGGCCCCCATGAAACCCTTCCCTGAAAAATCCCTGAAGGAGATGGAGACTATAGTGTATAATCTATATAAAGATGTGTTATAGGCTATAGACAGGTAGGGGAGGAGCAGATGGATTCAAAGCTTCGAGAGGCGCAGATGGACGTCCTGCGCGCTTTCTCCAAGGCAGCCGGTGGCTTCGCGTTGGCAGGAGGGACAGCACTCGAGCTGTATTACCTGCACCATAGATTCTCTGCGGATCTGGATTTTTTTTCGCCGAAATTTGACCTTTCGAGGATTCACCGCTTGGTTTCCCTGTTTAAGAAACGGATCCATCGGAAAATCACGTTGGAATCCGAGCGGATGGCCGGTGGAATGGCTAAGGTCCACTTTTACACGATGCCCGTGAGGGGATCGAGCAGACCCTTAAAGATTGATTTTGTGGAGGATGTCCTTTTTAAGAAACCTATGGTCCGGGAGATTCAGGGGGTGCGCGTCTACAGCGCGGAGAATATCTACATGCAGAAGATCACGGCGATCTCAGGAACCCAACCCATCTCAGACGACGTCGGCAGACCGTCCATGGAGGGACGCCGCGAAGCACGGGACGTCTTCGATCTCTTTATGCTCTCCAAGAAGGTGCAGCCCCTCCATCAACTCCTCCCGAAAGCTCCTGTGTTGTGGCAGAAGGGGCTGGTCCATTGGTATAGGACGTTCTCTCGGCAAGAGCTCAAACTCGCCCTGTTGGACCTGGATATCTATGACACAAAGTTCAACTCGGGAGAGATGATTCGGTATTTGGAAAATGAGATCAAGCAATTTTCTAAAGGACTGGTTGAAACAACATGATCGAGAAGTATTTTTGGGATTTGAATGCGGACGCCCTGAGGGAAACAAAAAGGGCCCTGAAGGATACCAGCCATCCCCAATTTGCCCGGCGGATGGTGACCCTTCTATCGCGCTGCGATCAGCCAAGCGAACTGTTTTCCATCATCACGAAGAAAGCATTTGTGGATCACTGGCCAAGGATTCGGGCCTACTGGGTCAAGCACAGCCGGCACTCCGATTCCAGAGACTGGTGGGAGACCCTCTACGAGCGGCTTTCGGAGACGGCTCAGAACAAGGAGATTCGGGCGAAAGGCGAAGCTCCGGAATTCTTAAGAAGATTGGGCGGCACGATCCGGGAGGAGCGGATCGCAAAGGGCCTCAGCCAAAAACAGCTTGCTCTTCGCATCGGAATGAGGCAGCCGGACATCTCCAGAATCGAAGAGGGGAAAAAGAACGTGACCTTGTTTACGCTGATGCGGCTTTGCAAGGTGCTGGGAATTAAAAACATCCAGCTCAATTGATTTCCCCATGTTGGAATGCAAGACCTGACCCTCAGGTGCTCAAGTACCATCGATCTCGCCGACGATCTCCTCGATCAGGTCTTCCAGCGTCACCATACCCAGTGCGCGCCCCTGCGCATCCACCACGATGGCGATCTGGAGCTTGCGCTTCTGAAACTCCCGTAGGAGGTCGATGACCCGGCGGTCGGGGCTAACCTCGAAGGGGGGATGCATGAGGTCCTGCAGGACGATCAACCATCCCTCGCGCCAGATGTGGAGCATCTCCTGCGCGTGAATGATGCCGGTGATCCGGTCGGGAGAATCCCCGTAGACCGGAATGCGGGAATGGCCTTTTTCGGTGAGCAGCGTCAGCACTTCCTCGTGGCTGGCCCCTTCATGCGCCACCGTCATCTGTTCCCTCGGCACCATGACATCCCCCACCTTCAGATCGCCGAACTCGAAGATCCGGTGGAGCAGGGTCCGCTCATCCTCCCCCAGCACTCCCTGTTCGCGGCCCACCTCAATCATGATCTTCAACTCCTCCTCGGTCACCAATGGGGATCGGGCTTTCGGTTCCACGCCGAACAGCTTCAGCAGCCTGTTGCTCAAGGCCATGAACCCCCGAGTGACCGGACCGATCACCTGGAGAAGCAGCTGCATGCCCGGAGCCAGGAAGAGGGCGATCCGGTCCGGCTGGCGGATGGCCAAAACCTTGGGGGTCACCTCCGCCAAGACCAGAATGATCAGCCCCATCAGCACCGTGGCCAGGGCAACACCCCAGTCCAGTCCGAGCCAAGCGATACAAAGCGCCGCTCCCAAGCTGGAGATGGCGGCATTGATGAAGTTGTTGGCCGCCACAATGGAGGTGATCACCTCATCCATGTGGGTCACCATCCGCTGCAGGATCTGGGCCCGTTTCGATCCCCGTGCAATGAGGTGCCGCAGGCGCAGCTTCGATAAGGCCACCAACGACATCTCGGCCATGGAAAGGAAGAAGGAGACGAAGAGCAAGAGACCGATCAGGATGAACCAGATGATCTTCATGGAAGAGGAATCAACGGTAGAGGGCCTTCTCCTCTATATAGCGGGCCACCGCAGGCGGAACGAGGTGTTGGATCTCCCATCCCAAACGGACGCGCTGACGAATGGCCGAAGAGGAGATGTTGACGGCTGGGATCGGCAATCGGACAACGCCGCGGGGCAAAATTTTGTCGGCCGGATCTCCCGGCCGGGGAATCGCGACGAATGTCACCCTCTTGCGAAGCTCATCGAGCTTGCGCCAAGTCGGCAGCTCCCGCGCGGTATCCGATCCAATCATGAGGAACCAGGTCGCTCTCTTGAATGCAGGATCGGCCTGGAGCTGGCGGACAGTGTCGATGGTATAGGAAGGAGGCGGCCGGTTGAGCTCCACTCGGCTGAGCCGAAAAGCCGGATGGCCCTGGATCGCCAACTCCACCATCCGGGCCCGGTCATTCGGAGTCACCTTCCCCTCGATGGCCTTGTGCGGAGGAATGTAGGCCGGAATCCACAACACCTGGTCCAGATGGAGCGCTTCCCTAGCCCCATCCGCCAGGAGCAGGTGCCCCCGGTGAACCGGATTGAAGGTTCCCCCCAGCAGGCCGATGCGTGGGCCCCGTCCTTGCTGAGTGAGCCGTCGCATCATTTCCGGACTTGGCCCCGGCCCACCACGACGTATTTATAGGTGGTGAGCTCTTCCAGCCCCATCGGCCCTCGCGCATGGAGCTTGTCGGTGGAGACCCCGATCTCGGAGCCCATTCCGAACTGGCCTCCGTCGGTAAACCGGGTGGAGGCGTTCACGTAAACGCAGGCGGAGTCGATCCCGCGCAGGAACCGGCCCCCGTGCTCCTTGGATTTCGTGACGATCGCATCGGAATGGCCGGAGCCGTACCGCTGGATATGCTCCATCGCCTCCTTCAATGAACCGACCACCTTGACGGAAAGGATGAGGTCCAGGTACTCAGTGGCCCAATCCTTCTCTGTGGCCGACTTGACCGGCAGATCCCTGAGAATCCGGCGGGTAGCCGGATCACCCCGCAACTGGACGCCTGCCTTCAGGTATCGGCGGGCCATGCTCGGGAGAAACCGAGGGGCGATGGCGCGATGCACCAACAGGGTCTCCATGGCGTTGCAAACCCCGGGCCTCTGAACCTTGGCATTGAAGCAGATCTCCTCCGCCATCTTCGGATCGGCGGGGGAATCAACGTAGGTGTGGCAAATCCCCTTGTACTGCTTGATCACAGGAACCTTCGCCTTCTCCACCACGGAGCGGATCAGCCCCTCGCCGCCGCGGGGGATCACCAGGTCCACGCCGCCCACTTGAGCAAGCAGAAGATCCACCGAGCGGCGGTCGGTGTTCCATACCAGTTGGATCGAGCCTGCCGGCAGGCCGGCCGTACGTCCCGCGCGATCCAAGCAACGGAAGATCGCCCGGGTGGAGTGGATCGCCTCCGATCCGCCTCGAAGGATCACGCTGTTGCCGGATTTCACGCAGAGCCCCACGCAGTCGGCGGTGACGTTCGGCCGAGCCTCGTACACGATGGCAATCACCCCGATCGGCACCCGCACCTTGGCGATCTTCAATCCGTTGGGCCGGCTCCATTGCCGGATCACCGCACCCACCGGATCGCGCAGCTTCACTACCTCCCGCAGGCCCTCCGCCATCTCCACAACACGCTTGGGATTGAGCATCAGCCGGTCCAGCAGGGCCCCCTTCACGCCAGCGCGACGGGCTGCGGCAAGATCCCGCTTGTTGGCTGCCAGGATCCCGCCGGAACCTCTCTCCAGCTCCTTGGCCATCGCTGACAGAGCCCGGTTCTTCGTCGCAGTGGGAACCTGCCCCAACGACACGGAGGCCTTCTTCGCATCCCGCGTGAGTTTCTGCACGTACCTTTCCAGCATTTTCACCTCATTAAGCCCACCCGTTCATCCATTCATCCTCTCAAGATCACCAAGTGGTTGCGGTGGATTACCTCCGCTGCCTTACGCCCGAGAGCAGCCTCGACCGCATCACTCTTCAATCCCATGATCCTCTCCAAATCTCCGTTGGAATAAGCCACCACTCCCCTGGCGAATTCTTTGCCCGAACCGTCCCCGATGCTCACCAGCTCCCCCACGCGGAAATGGCCCTCCACCTCGCAAACCCCCGAGGCCAGCAGAGACCTGCCCTGCTCGGCCAACGCCCGACGGGCACCCTCATCCACTCGAATGAGGCCTTTCGGTTTCCCAGTGAGGGCCGCCCAGCGTTCACCTTCCTTGAACCCCGCACCCTTGCGGGGAATGAACCAGGTCGTCCCGAAGAGCTCCCCCTGCACCACCATCCGGATGAGCAGGTTCTTCTGCCGCCCGTTCGCCAGCACCATCGGGATGCCGCTGGCCAAGGCGATGCGTGCCGCCTGCAGCTTCGTCTTCATCCCTCCCGTGGAGACCGCCTTCGCGGTCCCCTTCGCGGCCATCTCCAACTCCGGCGTAATCTCCGTGATGAGCGTGGGCAATCCGGTCGGCCCCTCCACCTTGTCCACATCGCTCAAGAGCACCAAAACCTCCGCATCCATGAGGGCCGCCAGATGGGCCGATAAAACATCGTTGTCCCCGTACCGGATCTCCTCCGTCGACACCGAATCGTTTTCGTTGATGATCGGAACAACGCCCGAGCGCAGCAATGTGGAGAGGGTTGCCCTGGCATTGAGGTACCGCTTCTGGTTCTCCAGATCCTCCCGGGTCAACAGGAGCTGTGCCGCATGCAGGCCGTGCCTCTCAAACTCGCTCGTGTACCACTGCATGAGCCTGCCCTGGCCGGTCGCCGCAGCCGCCTGCAGGATCGGGAGCTTCTTGGGCCGGCTCTTCAAACCCAGGATCCCCATGCCGACGCCGATCGCGCCGGAGGTCACCAGGATCACCTGCCGGCCCTCTTTCCACAGAGCCGCCATCTCGGAGGCGACGGCGCGAACGCCAGCCTCCACAACGCGCCCGTCCCGCTCATCCGTCAGGACCGAGGTCCCCACCTTCACGACGAACCGCCGGGCCGTCTTGATCCACTCATTGGGACGAATGAACTCACTCATGGCTTTCCTTTGCCTGCCCTAATTTCTTGGCGACCTTCTCCAACAGTTTAGGAACCCCATCCCCGGTCTGCGCCGAAATCGGAACCGGCTGAAGCTTCAAGACCTTCCTGAACCGGGCCAGGTTTTCCTTGGACTCCGGCCGGTCCATCTTGTTGGCGACGACGATCGTGGGCTTGCGGACGACGTCCACCCGGTACGACTCCAACTCTTTGTTCAAGTCGCGATAATCCTGCACCGGATCCCGCCCGTCCACCCCCGCCATGTCCACCAGGTGCACCAGCAGGCGGGTCCGCTCGATGTGCCGCAGGAAATCCAGCCCGAGCCCCTTGCCGAGATGCGCCCCCTCGATCAACCCCGGAACGTCCACAGCCACGATCGGACGGCCGGTAGGAAGCCCAACCGCGCCGAGAACCGGATGCAGCGTGGTAAAAGGAAAAGCGGCCACCTTCGGCTTGGCCGCGGAGATGTGGCCGATCAGCGTGGACTTACCCGCATTGGGCATCCCGATGATCCCCACGTCGGCCAGGACCTTCAGCTCAAAATTGAGCTTATGCTCCTCTCCCGGCGCCCCCTCCATTCGCCGCGGATCGAAGATCTTGCGCCTCTCCTTGGGCCCGGAGGGATATCGTATCTTGTCCCGCGCCGCGTTGCCGATCCCTCCCGCTCCGCCGCAGGCAACGATCACCTCTTCTCCCGGATGAATCAATTCCCGGATGAGCTCCCCGGTTTCCGCATCCCGAACCAACGTTCCCAGCGGAACCTCGATGACGCAGTCCTTCCCTTGCGCTCCGCGCTTTCTTTTGGAGGAGGCGTGGCCGCCGGGGCCGCCCCGGAAATGGCGCTGGGTTTGAAAATCCAGGAGGGTAGTCTGATGAGGATCGGTGCGGACAACCACATGACCTCCCCGCCCACCATCTCCGCCGTCGGGGATGGGATAACGGTTCCAGAGGTCTTTATAGTAGGACCGGCATCCCTTGCCTCCCCGACCGGCCTGCACGTAGATGCTGGCCTGGTCGACGAAGCGGGTCACTTAGGCTGAATGGCTACCACGCGGGCTTTCGGGAAAACGACCGTCCCGTCCCGCAGAGCAAACAGGGTAAAGTCCTTGCCCAACCCGACATTCAGGCCCGGCTTGAAGCGGGTCCCACGCTGGCGGATGATGATCGACCCGGCGGTGACAAACTGCCCGCCGTAGGCCTTCACCCCAAGGCGTTGCGCATTGGAGTCCCGCCCGTTTTTTGTGGATCCCTGTCCTTTAGTGTGTGCCATTGGAAGCAATCTCCAGGATCTTGAGACGCGTCAACTTCTGCCGGTGTCCCACCTTCCGGTGGTAGCCCTTGCGCCGCTTAAATTTAAAGCTGATCAGCTTTGGCCCCTTGGGAAACTGAACAATCTCGGCGAAAACGGAAGCCCCCTTCAGAGCCGGCCGGCCCACTTGGAACTGGTCCTCCTTGCGGACCACCAGGACCTCCTGCAGCTGGAGCTTGTCCCCCACTTGGCCGTCCAGCTTCTCGACGTCCAGCAGCATCCCGGGGGATACCTTGTACTGCTTGCCTCCTGTGGAAACAACGGCGTATTCCATAACCTATAAAATTACCATGCAGGAGAGCAATTGGCAAGCAGCCGCTTACTACGCTTGGGCGGCTTGGTACAGGGCCTGGAGCACGCTGCCGCCGAGGGTACCGCTCTGGAAGGTAAACCCAAAGGACCTCAAGATGGACTCGAGCCTGGCGCCAAACTCCTCGAGAACGCGGGGCAGATCCGGAATAATCTCAATATGACTGTCGTCGGATAGAAATCCTCGTTCATCAAGCCGCTTCCGCACAAAACCCTTGGCCTGTTCTATTGCATCCTCTTCCCCATTGAGAGCTCGCGCGTCGTAGGGAATGAGGTAATCTCGCTCCCAATCTCTGATCTGCCCTTCCGAGTAACGAGCCGCACGTGCAATGGCCCGCAGGATGTCCAGCTTTTTCAGCTCCACCACGGCCACATTGGGAGAAGGTCTTGCCGGCGGCTCATGGAGGAAAAAGAGGGCCGCCAACGCCGCCTCCTTCAAGAGAAGATGCCCCTCGGCGGCCTGCGTCGCCTCCTCAAACTTGAATTGAGGAAGGACCTGCCGGATCGCCTCCCCTGCGTCCCTGACCACCTTCTCCAACCCGGCCGTCGCGGGCGGCAACTTCTCCCACCTTGAGAGCACGCCGAAACTGACCCAGGTAGTCGGCAAATCTCCCACAAGGTGAACCCTCTGGTAGTGAGCGTCCACAACGTCGATTTCCTTTATAACGTCCCCAAAGATAGTACCCCGCAGCAGAAATCTATCCCCAATCCGCCAAGGGGAAGCCTCTTCCCGCTCTAGAAATTCCTTCTGTTGCTGCCGGCGAAGCTCCTCGAGCTGCCGTGAAAACTCATCAGCTCTCCCTCGATGCTCCACAGGATTTCCAAGGTCGGGACGCAATTCCAAATAGGTTGAATAAAGACGCTCGAGTTCGATCAGACGCTTCAACATTTCGGCCTGAATGATTGTTTCTGGCACGCGCCTTCGGTTCTCTTCGAAAACAGTTTTCAGCGGCTCATAAAATTCGGGGAACGCGCGGTCTGCATTCTCCGCCCTCATCTCATCAATGTCACGCGGCTTCTCTGAAGCTTCCTGATTGAACAGTTCGGTCCAAATGATCTTCACCAGGGCATCGAACTTCTGCTCGATGGGTACAGCAATCTCTCGGCCCCGTCCGCGTTCATAATGGCGTTCGTATAACCCTGCCCTCTGAGAGTACAGCTCTTCCAGAGCAAGGTAGCGCTCCGATTCTGACTGGACGGTTTCCACACGCGCTTCACGAAGACCTTTCTCGATGATGCTGTCCTGAACCAGGAGCATCATGCTTCCCGCAATCCATTCCCAGCGAAGGATGGGTGTTCGTCCAACAAAGAAAGCCCTTGTGAGCGCTTGGTTAACTTGTAAAAGCTCATCATAAGGGCGTCCCACCAGCAGCTCCTTGACAACAACTATCCATCGATCGGCATGGACAGCAGCCATTTCCTTAAAAGTTTGGAAGAGCTGTCCGCGGACAACATTCGCATCCGGATTGTTCTCCAATCGGAAAGAGGCCGCAATAACTTCGGACAGCTCAGGTCGGTCCGACAACCAGTAGGCAGCATCAAGAAAGGCCTCCCGTTGTTCCTGCGATAGACCCGGCAGCCCAGAGTTTCGATCTGCAAGCTGCTTTATCCTCTGCGCCGGATCCGCCTCTCCCAGAATGGTCTTCAGAAGATTACTGACTTTCTCCTCCAAACCTGCCGCCGGAACACG
Organism: Candidatus Omnitrophota bacterium; assembly: GCA_023248095.1. Lineage (GTDB taxonomy): Bacteria > Omnitrophota > Gorgyraeia > 1-14-0-20-64-10 > 1-14-0-20-64-10 > JAHFFF01. The sequence continues at coordinate 8,838 of JAHFFF010000023.1, forward strand.
GGCCAGTCGGGCCCATAGATCCCTTTCCACCTGGTTCAGCTGACGCCGGAAGCGGACCCGGCGCTCCGAATTGGGTGGGCCGGGATCGAAGGGAACCAGCTCTTCAGCTAACTGCGCAGGAAGGCCGGCATATCGATCGGACGGCGGATTGTCGTTCTGCTCTATGAGCTGGACCACTGCCCTGAGCGCCTTTCGGAAATCCTCCCGGCGCTTCAGGCCGATGGCTGGCAATGCCCTCGCGGCAGCCACCCTTACATCATCCAAAATTCCTCTGCGGTTCATGATCTTCAACAAAGCCGGAAGGGCCTGCGGCTTTCCTTCCCTCCTGACCTTCAAAATCCAATGGTGTACTTCCTTCACCCGAGGAGCGTTCTGAAACCAGAAGACGGCCGGCCGGACTTCGATCTCCCGTCCCGCCGCACCGATCCACTGGAAAGCCGCGACGCCGGACAGCGAATCGGCGGCGACCTGCTCCAGCAGCTTCCTCACCGCCTCCTCGTCGAAGGGCTCTGCTTTAAATGTCACCAGCCTGCCGGACGCAAGAAAGGTCAAATTGTCGATCTGGCCAGCTTGGGCATACCTCTTCAATGCCGTCAAAGCTTCGTTTGGCTCATGCAATCTATCGGTTTCAGCAGGGAGAAACTGCTCCAAACGGCCTCTTCGAATGACAAACTCCGACGGCTCCAGGTGTCCGTTGATTTTCTCCGACGCCCGAACGGCGGCAATAGCGGGACGGAGAACCGTCGATTCGGGCACCTCCTGCATAGCAGCGGTTAACGCGATGATCACGCGGGCGATCTCATCCGTATTGGAGGGTTTCGGTTCACCCGGCCCCGCAATCTGGATCACGTTCTTCGGCAGCGTTGGATCGTACTTGTCCAGAGAGATGATCAAACCGCGCCAACGATCCACCTCTGGAAACTGCCGGATGTGCTTTGCCGTGTCGTCGACGTACAGCGTCCACTCAGGCCGGATCACTCCCTGTTGAGCGAGCCTCCATAAGACCGCACCCTTCGACGGATTCTCAGGATTCGCCACGGAAAAAGGCAGGATTTTATCCTGCACGGATGGATCAAACCGGCTCGCCACACGACGCCGGATCCCATCCAGGCTGTCCGCCGAAACGGGAACCAAGGTCCGGATCGGTCCCCTCTGCAGGAAATGAGTCAGGAGACGCCCAGTAGCTTCGGACATGTTTTGCCCAATCGGAAAAGCCGGCGTGAGGACTCCTTCCACATCCAATGCGAGAACCTGCGCCGGGGCATTCAGGAGCAGCGGCCCGAGTCGCTGATAGATCTGTCGGGGAGCCAGCGTATTCTCCTCCAGCCCGGCGGCGGGGGCTAGCCCCAGCGCCTTCCTCTGCTGTACCAGCCAATCCCCTCGTTCCTTCCGAAGTTGCTGCGCCTCGTGGTGGTGAGATAGATGCGACAGATCATGCTTTGCCTTCAGGTAATCCCCGTACGTCTCCTCCAGCTCGATCCACTTTTCCAACTCGGCAATCCGGAGGATCGGAGACTGTCCAACGGTATGGATCGACGACTGAATAATACCTTCGTAGGCCCTCCGAACCTCCGGGTCGTACAGCTCCCGGTCCCCGAATCTTATTCCTGTGAGGTGTTGAACAACGGCCGCGTGTATGACAGCCAGCGTTAACTCGAGATGCTCGATGCGATGAAAAACACCTTTTCCTTCTTCACGATAGATTTTGGCCAATTCACCGCGAATATGAGCCAAGGCTGCATGGAACTCCGCATCATGACCCAAAGTCCGTCCGACAGAACCAATACCAGCCTCTCTGATAGCGATCCCAGAATAGAACATGAAATAGGGCCCTGCTCGTTCCCACCCGGGTTTGTACTCGTCCTCCTTACCTATCAAGGCATAAAATTTCCTCACAACCTCCGTTGCTTGATCAGAAGGAAGTTCGGCCAGCAGAACCCGCAGGACCGGGATAGTCAGCGGCGGTTTTCCCTCTTGGACGGCCAGCATCAACTGATCTCTGACTTGGGAGGGGACAGGGTTCTTGCTGATAAAAGCAGAGCTGATGAGGTCGGAAACCTTTTCCTGATCGGACAGGAATGGCAGCGCAATCAGGAATGCCCCGCGCTGCTGGGGTTGAAGCACGGGAAGCCCCTGGGCGAGAAGTGAAAACCGCGCCCCGGAATCCGGTTCCCGTTCAAAGCGCAGGAGGAGATCCCTCACGGCAGGATCCAGCGGCTCCATCGGCGCGGACTCAAGGCTCTCCTCCAGCCCGGCGGGGCGTACAACCGTCACTGGGCCTGAGTGGAGGATCTCCAACTGATTCTCTTCCGCATCAAATAGGGTGATCGTCAGAGTCCAATCCCCGGGACTCACCCGAGCCCTTAACACTTGCCCCGTCACCCGAACCGGGTAGGACCGTCCCTCGCCGGGTAGCACTTCGATCTCTCCGGAAAAGTCAAGGGTGGAGTCCGGCTTAACGAAGGCCACCACCCACCGGATCCGCCTCGGTGTCCTGACCGGATTCGGGAGGTCAAGCTCGAACTCAAGCCCTTGATCCAGACGGATCGCTCGGGGAATGGGCCGCCTATCCCCAATCCTGACTTCCAGAGGTTTCTCTCCTGGAGGTTGGGAGAAGTGTAAACGTGCAGCGGTGATTCCTATGCCCAACAATAGTCCGACCGTACCGAACCAAGCAACCTCCCTGCGTGTAATCCTCCATCCCGTCGGTTTCCGTTGAGGGGCATCCACCCTTTCAGGAACAGCGGAGGGCGGCACGAGTCGTTTAATTATTTGGTACCGATCCTCCAATGCCTGCCATCCCGTGAGCAGCCTGTCCACGTTGCCCACTTTCTGAAGAGTCTGCCTCGCAAACCCTATCACCGCCTGCCACTTTTTATCCCCAATCCTTCGAGATCCGGCGACAGCCTGGATCCCGCTCACAAAGCTCTTTAAGGAAGTCCCCCGCTGCTTTATCTGGCGGTAAAACTCTTCGTTCTTGCGTTCCCAGTCTCGTAGGATTGGCCCTAACTCAGGATCGTCGCGAAGCACTCGATGCTGAATCGAGGCTTCGAGGAACAACGACGTGGCCCAATCATAGGAGGTGGAGATCACTCCTTTAGTTTTCTCTTCCTCCGTGAAGAACGTATCCAGCCATTCAATCCCTTGGAAAGGACCCCTGTTCTCGGAAGCAGAAGGGACCTGCTTGATCGGAAGGAAGCCCGTTAGCGGGTCGACCAGGAGTCGCTCGATGTCCTTAACAGCCTCCGACTTCTCAGCAGTGTCGAGCGCTTTGAGGAGGCGCCTGACCACCTTCAAATTTGCCTCCTCCATCCCGGCGGTGGAAACTACAGGAGTCAACGTTTTGGGTAGAAGGGATTCGGCGACACGGCCGATTGCGTTGAGAGCAGCGTCGGGGCTAGCGCTTCTTTGAAGTGCCTCCTCAAGGCCTGAGCGGGTTTCGGGAAGCTCGTCGGCCTCCCGAGTACGCAGGGCAAGGGCCGGACTGGGCAGAAAAAGATGTAGAGCTACCAGGAACGCGATAACTCGAGTGAAAGAGTTTTGTTTGGTCATAGGGTACCGTCGCATCATCTACCTTTATGGGGGAGTTTACGCCTTTAGCAAAAGGATACCTGAGGAAGTCCTTTAAATCAATGGGCTTGAGAGATTATTTCTAAGCTAAGTTTAGATTAACTGATACGACTACAGGTTGCGGCGGAGCCACTGGCGCCACTCCTGATCCAGCGTGGCCAGGTCGGTGCGGTATTGGGCCCGAAGGGCATCCTCGACAGCTTCCCCTTGCCCCAACCGCTGGAGAAAGCGGACCATCTCCCGCCAGCTCCAGCGCTTGACCATGTACTGAGCCATCAGGTAGGCAATCTGATAATCCTCTTCCAGGTTGGAAGGATTGTACCCCTGCTTCCAGAATTGCTCCCAAGCCGGCAACCTTTTTCCCTCGAAGGCCTTCCTGGCCAAGCTCAGGTCCAGGGGCTGCACGCGGGATTCCTGAAGTTCGGCGATCCCCTCGTTGAGCCACATCGGGCAGTTCCCCCGCGCGAGGTCGTGAACCAGCGCATGTGTGTATTCATGCCAGAGGATCCGCTGTAACTCCTGGCCGGTCGTCCGGCCCGGCTTCAAGGGAAGGCGGATTTTCCCGTCGTACAGGCCAGCCACCTGGTGACTCAAGCCTTTCACCGCCTCGAAATCGGCATAGGGATAGAGAAGCACGGAAATCGGATGATCCGGGAAATATTCGAATTGCTGGCCTACCTGGCGGTAGACATCCCGGAGCATCTGGCGCACCGATCCGCTGTCCACAGGAGTCTGACCATCCGCATATCGGACGACGAAGGGGTAGACATCGCTGCGAGAAAGGGATTTCTCGATGCCAGCTTCCCGCTGGAGCCGATCGAGCGCCTGCCGAACATCCTTGCGGTCCGGCGCCAGCTTCAGGGCTCGTTCCCATGCTTCCTGGGCCTTGGCCAAATCTTGCCGCAGATAGTAGAGCTGCCCCAGCAGCGCATAGGCGTCGGCGTGGTCCGGGTGTTCCACCACCGCATCCCTCGCGTACTGGAGGGCCTTGTCCAGGTTGCGCTCCTTGTATGCAGCCACGGCGCGAGAGAAGGCCGATGCCTCCTCCGCACAAAAGACACGCGCAGAGAAAGAAGAGATTGCAAGTGGAAGAATCAGCAGGAGAAGAGCAACCTTTCCCTTCAACATCGCGTCACAAGAGACTGCGACGGGCAGCGTGGGCCGGGCCGGCAGCTGACGAATGGAGAGAAGATCATAGCGGCCAGCAGGACGGCGAGGGGGTGGGGTGAGCAGGCATGGGTGGTCCGAGCGGGCACGGTTCCCCGGAGGGCTGAAGGGTTGGGGAGAGCGAGGACCATCGACGAGCGGACGGCCTCGCTGGGGCCGTCCGCGTCCTGCGAACCCCATCCCTTCGCCGGACAGCCGGGACAGCAGCCCACGCCTCACTGATCCGCGGCTTGAACCTTGACGATCTCTGGATGCAACGTGGGATCCGCCTTGACCACCACCTTCCCATGGTACTGGGCCTCGATCGATGCAATCGAGGAGCGGTCCTCGTTGAACAGCCGGGAGGCCAGATCCGGATGCACGGTCACCTCCACCACCGGCTTCTTGGAGGTATGAAAAGCGCTACGGATCTGCCGCAATGCCGTGATGGAAACGGTCAGGATGGAACGGATCGAGCCCCTGCCCTGACACATGGGACACTCCTGGAAATTGACCGACTCGAGGGAACGGCGCACCCGCTGGCGCGTCATCTCCACCAGGCCGAATTCCGACAGGAAGCTCAGGTTGGTCTTGGCCCGGTCGTGGCGAAGGGCGTTCTGCAGCACGTTGAAAACCTTCTGCCGGTGCGAGGGGGAATTCATGTCGATGAAGTCGATGATGAGAATCCCGCCCAGGTCCCGAAGCCGGATCTGCCGTGGAATCTCTCGCGCCGCCTCCGTGTTGGTCACGAAGGCCGTATCCTCCAGGTTTTTTCTGCCGGTGAATTTTCCACTGTTGACGTCGATGGCGACCAGGCTCTCCGTCTGCTCGAGGACCACCGTCCCTCCGCTGGGCAGATCGATCTTGCGTTTGTAGATCTTCTCGATCTCCCGCTCCAACCCCTTCTTCTCAAAGAGGGAGACCTCCTGCTGGTACAGCTCCACGCGGGATCGCATCTGCGGCTCGGTCTGAGCCAGGAAGCGCATCAGCTTATGAAACTCCTGTTTGGAATCGATGTGGATCTTCTTCACCTCGTCGCTCAGGTTGTCCCGGACGATCCGCAGCGGCAGGTTGTACTCCTCGTGCACCATCGCCGGGGCCACCGCCTGGATGGAGCGGGCCTTGATCCGCTTCCAAAGGTTCAGGAGGAACCTTAGGTCCCGCGCCAGCTGGCGCCGGTTCGCTCCCTGCGCCGCCGTCCGGATGATGAGCCCGACGTCCGTCGGAGGCCGCATCCCCTTCACCAGGGTGCGCAGGCGATCCCGTTCCTTCGGATCCTCGATCCGCTTGGACAATCCGAACGTGGCGTCCAGCGGCATGAGCACCATGAAATGGCCGGGCAAGGTCAGATGCGTCGTCAGCCGAGGCCCCTTCGTGCCGAGCGGCTCCTTGATGACCTGCACCAGAATCTCCTGGCCGATCCGAACCAGGTCCTGAATCCGGGGCTGAGG
>JAHFFF010000171.1 GCA_023248095.1 Candidatus Omnitrophota bacterium
GTGCACCAAGCCGTCCGGCTTTTGAAGATTGGACGCGAGTTTAGCCAGGAGCTTATTCGGCCCGATTCCCACCGAGCAGGTCAGCCCCCATCCCTGCCGGATCCTCTCCTTGATCTGCAGGGCAACATCCTCCGGCTCCTTCCCGAAGAAGGGATAGGTGCCGCTCATGTCGAGGAAGGCCTCGTCGATCGAGAAGATCTCCATCTGCGGGGAAAACTCCGCCAGCAGATTAAAGATCCTCCGCGAGATGTCGACGTACTTCTCCGGGTTGCCGCCCACCAAGAGGACTTGCGGGCAGAGCGCCCGCGCCTCATGCACCGACATGGCGTTCTTGATGCCGAACGCCTTCGCCTCGTAGGAACAGGCGGCCACCACTGTCCGCTTCTTGGCGTTGCCGCAGATCACGATCGGCTTGCCGCGCAACGCCGGGTTGTACTGCTGCTCCACCGCGGCAAAGAAGGCGTTCATGTCCACGTGGAAGATGACACGCTCCGGGATAGGCGGCCCAGCTCGGTCGGGGGATTCGCGGAGCGGCCTGCCTCGGCTGGGGTGCTCGGCACTCGCTGTGGACCCTCGGCGTCCACCGTGGTATGCCGACAAGGGTGGTTTGCCTATGGCGCCGTTTCCACGACGCTCGTGCCTGTGCTCCCCTGGGTTAACCGGAAAAACCGGCCCATCGCCTGCGGCAGTCAATGCTCCGCTCACCCCCGTCCCGATCAGTCCGCCTCCTCCACCGAGGCCAATCTCCACGCGAGCGTTTTTTGGTTGAAGGTGAGCTCGAAGAGGTTCGCGCCGTCGGTCACGCCCAGGTGCAGGATAGGCGCCTGCCCCTCCTGCGTTTGCCAGCGCATCGTCACCTTCTGCACGTTGTACCGCCGGCCGCCCCACAGGAACCACCGCGGGCAGACCACCCCCCCCTCAAACACGACGCCGACTTGAACCGGCTCCTCAATTCGTGTCTCCATCAAACGGATGCATACTGCGTCGCGCGTTCCTTCACATGAAACCCTATCTGTCGGCGTTTGAGTGCTGGAGAATCCAACAATCGACGAATAGTCTCAAAGAGGTTATGGATAGCCTCATCATGCCCTTCCAACTTCCGTTCTAATTCGGCCAATTTACGGGCCAAATCCGCATGGGAGGCAAGAACCTGTCTGAGGCGGACAAAGGCACGGACAACTTGGACACTCATCTCCACTGCCCGTGGACTATTCAAAACCATTGCCGCCATGATCGCCCCGTGCTCTGTAAAAGCATAGGGTAGAACTCTTCGACCCCCGTAGCCTGATCTTGAGGTCGCAAATTGCGACTTCAAGATTTCATCTTCCTCTAAAACTAGCTGGAACACAAAATCCTCAGGAAAACGATGCTTATTTCTCTTTACCTGTTCATTGAGGCGTTTTGTGGTCACACCATAGAGAACTGCGAGATCAGACGCCAAAATAACTCTTTGTCCGCGAATTACAAAGATGAGGCGATCTATTTGCTCGCTAGGAATGTGTAGCTTCTCTGCTGTCATGGGAAAACCTCCGATTCGCGTCATCAATTCTACTCGAATAGAATACATATGTCTACTATCTGGGCAAAATAAAAATAGGGCAGCGGATTTACTTCTTATTTCGATAGGAAACGGAGGGCGAGGTCGCGGTAGAACGGAACGTGGCTCCAGTAGCCGCCGTGGGCGATGCCCCAGCCTTCCAGCAGGTTGAGATGGACGTTGTCTTCCGGGGCAATCCGGTAGAAATCCAGCCGGCCGCTGATCGGGTCGTTGTCGTTGTAGTAGTTCACCCAGGGCAGCCGATCCAGCTTCGGAACCACCGGGTTCGCCAAGAGGTAGCGATTCCTGCCGACCTGGAGCGGCTTGGCCTTGAAGGAATGCAGGTGGTCGATGATCTGCCGGCGGACGTACTGCTCCTTCCCCGCCTGTTCCCGGAAGAAGAAGGCCACCTTGTCCAGCGGGGAGCCGAAGGTGACCAAGCCGGCCAGCTTCTCCAGGGGAAGCTCGTTCCCATCCGGAAGATTCGCCTGAAGATTGAGCCGGTTCAGCGTGTCGTAGGCGATCACGCTGCCCAGCGAATGCCCCGCCAGAAGCACGCGGTCGCAGTCGTCATCCCGCAGGAGGTCTTCGAGAAGCGCTTGAGATTCCCGCAGGATCTTCTGGCGGACGTCGTAGTGGGAGGATTTCTGGTCGGTGGTCGTGTAGAGGGCGATGTCGCCGATGTAGCCGATGATGAAGGAGACGGCCCGCCGCTCGAACCAATCCCGCAGCCAGCGAAAAACGCGCCCGTAGGGACCGGCCCATTGGAGGATCCGTGTGCAGAGGAGAACGACGGGATAGAGCCAGCGCAGCACCCGCGCTAGGAAGAGAAACCGCGTGCCGTAAGACTCCAACTCTCCCGGCGCGTATCGGCGCTGAAGCTCCGTGTTCTCCTCGTAGAAACGCCGGGTCCCCTCCAGCGTTTCCTCGACCCAGCGCCAGATCTCCGGCAAGCTGATCTTCCCTTCCGACAGAAAAGCCCAGTAATACTCGTGGACGTCGATCCAAGCATCCGCGGCCCCCTCCGGCTGAATCCGGACGTAGTTCTCCTTCCAGGCAGATCCGCCGGCGGACTTGCGCTCGGCGATCCGGTGCACCAGCTGGAATGGGATCTCCTCCGATTCCAAATAGCGCACGAACCCCCGCGTGAAATCATCCAGCGTATCGAACGGATTCTGCTGGCCGATCCCGTGGATCACCACGAACGCCGTGCGCCCTTTTGGAAATCTATCCGCCATCTGCCCTCTCGCCTATATTCCCAATCCGCCGGAGAAGGACATCCAGAAAAGGAGGCCAGCGCAGCCTGCGATCAAAAGTAATGCCAGCGAAAACTGGGCGATCAAACCGATGATGATTCCTCTACCGACCGCAGGCCGGCCACGGCGGCGGGCTTCCTTAACCGCAAGCACCATCACGGCAACGTAACCCACGCTATTCAAACTAATGACAAGAAGAGAGCCCCATGGACCGAGCACAAGTTGCAGAAGCCATCCCACCATTCCCCCTACGACCAAAGCGGCGATATTCAGGAGAAAGGACAGCCCAATGCCGATCGCGTTATCCAGCATCAAGTCTCTGTTCTCATCCACCATTCGCTTTAACACTCCCTAGACCTGCTCACCACAGCTGGCCATCAGCCTCCTACTCTACTCCGAAGAGCCTCCCTTCTGAGCGCGCAATCGGAGCTTCAGGTCGGCGATCCGTTTGCGGATCCGGAGGGATTTCGGGGTGACTTCGAGCAGCTCGTCGGGGCCGATGTACTCGAGTGCCAGCTCCAGCGTCATTTCCCGGGGGGGGACAAGCAGGATGGTTGCCTCGGCGTTGGAGCGAACGTTGGTGAGTTTCTTCTGCTTGCAGATGTTGACGCCGAGGTCCTGATCCCGGCTGGCCTGGCCGACCACCATGCCCGTGTAGACCGGAACGGCCGGGCCGATGAACAGCTCTCCCCTTTCCTGGATGTTCATGATCGCGTAGGAGCTGCTCACCCCGTCCTCCGTGGCAACCAGCGACCCATGCGGCTGCTGGCCCGGCAGGTCCGGGAGAAACGGCCGGTACCCTTCAAACATATGGTGCGCCGAGGCCATGCCGCGGGTCTTCTTCAAGAGAACGCTTTTGAGCCCGAGGAGGCCCCGGGTCGTGATGTGGTATTCCAGATGAATCTCTCCGGTCGCCGCCTGCGACATATC
>JAHFFF010000024.1 GCA_023248095.1 Candidatus Omnitrophota bacterium
CCCCTCGGTCCACGAGGAAACAGGAAAACCCCGTGGAGAGGCTGCTTAAGGCGAGGAGGATCCCGATGTGGTGCATCCTGTGGTGGCCGAGCTCGTGGGCCAAAACCACCTCCACCTCTTCGGGCGCGTGATGCGACAGGAGGGTATCGCTGATCAAGACTCGGCGTGAGCCCCCCATGCCGCAGAGGCACGCGTTGGCCTTGCGTGTGGTCCGGCTCAGGTTCACCTCAAAGATCCCTCGGACCCGAGTGCGGCATCGTTCCAGAAGCTGTTCCAGCCGGTGCTGCAGGGAGGCATCCGCCAGGGGAGTCTGGCGGTAGAAGATGGGAATCAGCAGAATCGGGCCCACGCGCGTCAGCAAGACCGACCACGCAGTCCAGCAGAGGGTGGCCCACAACCACCACGCGGCCGGTGCTGTCCGCACCAGTGTACTCAAGCCCTCCACCAGGATTAATCCCAGAAGGCCGCCGAGCACGGATTGTTTGCCGTAATCCTTCAGCCACTCCCGGAATTCCTGCGTGGACAGACCAAACCGATGCTCCAATCGGAATCCCCCGAACCAGTCCAGGGGAAAGCTGAACAGGCTCCAACCCAACCAGAGCAGCCCGACGTAAAGGGCCACCTGCAGCGGCCATAAGCTGATTTGACCCGTGGCCCAATGATCCAACTTCTGAGACACCCCCGTCGCGCTGACTCCCCAGAGGAACGCAGCACTCATTCCCACTTCAACCAGCCAGAGAACTCTTTTGATTCGGGCGTATTGCGCAGATCGATCCGGCTGCGTGCTCTCGCCGCCTGCCTCGATAAGTCCATCAGCGGCTGGATTTCCGAGTAGGCCGAGCAGCCCCGCCTGCGCTTCGATAGTCAAATTGTGGAAGCGGATCCCCACAAAGAAACGCCGTTTTGAATCCGGGGAATTGGGTGAGGCGGGCACCTCCTTGGTCCAGACCACCTGGCCGGTCAGGGCAAGCGACCTGGGCTGGTTCGGAAGGTTCACCTCCAAATTCAGCATGGATCCTACCGGCAGCTTTTCCAGCACGGTGAGGCCTGCGCCGGTTTGACTGACATCCCGTGTTTGAGCGGGGGCCGTCGACTGGGATTCCGATCGGCGGTACCGCACCACCCAATCCACCCGATAGCGAGGCGCTCGGCGGCGATCCGCTCGGAACCACAGCCTCCGCAGCCTCCCCGATGGGATCCTTCCCTGCGCAGAGATCTGTTCCTCCCGCACGATGAGCATCAGCAGCAGCGCCGCCATCGAAGCGGCCCAGAATGCAATCACCCGGATCACGGCCGTTTCACCTCCAATGGGGTCCCGTCCTTCGCGCAGAATCTTGTCTTCGGGAGATAGGTGGCCCCGCATTGAGGACAGAACCGTTCGCGCCGAGTTGAATCGGATTGGGAGATCCGGTGCTTCAGCAAGGTCCCGTCCTTCACGCAGAATTTCTCTTTGGGTCCATACGTGCTCCCGCAAACCGGACAGAACAGGGACCCTTGGAGTTGATCGAGCTCCTTTTTGGCCTGGGCGATCCGCTCCGAGGTCAAGGGGTGGGTGCGCTGCCAGACGAGGGCCTGAGAGAGACGATCCTCCGGTTCTTCCGCCAGCATCTTTTCGAAGAAGGTGATCATCCCCTCGGGGTCGTATCCGGCCCGCAGGGTGTAGCGAATTCCCAGCCGGTCCGCATCCAGCTCGTCCTGCCGACTGTAGCCGCTTCGAAAGAGGCCGTAGAGGGATTCGGCGAGTTGCGCCGACCCCGGCCCGACCCCCGCGGCGCTGGCGATCTGTGTAAGGACGGTGAATCCTAAGTCGGCTTGGAGATGTTTCGCGGCGTGCCGGGCCGCCACGTGCCCCACCTCATGCGCCAGCACCGCCGCCAGCTCGTCGTCGTTGGCCTTCTCGACCAACGCGCTGTGCACGTAGATCGTCCCTCCCGGGATGGCGAATGCGTTGAGCGATTTCTCCCGAATGACGCCGAACTGGTACGGAACGTCCTGGCGATCACTGACCCGTGCCACCCGCAGGCCGATCCCCTGCACCCGGCTCAGTTGTTCCGGATCGACCCTGCCCACTCGCAGCGACGTCAGCCCCATCTGGGCCTTCGCGACGTTTCCAAGAGCGATCTCCGTGGAGGTGTTGAGGACCGTTTCCTGATGGCCGGTGGCGGGGTTGTAGATGGTGGTGCAGCCGAGCAACGAAGCAATGAAGAGAAGTGCAGCCCCGGTCACCCTGAGCTTGTCTCGTTCGTGTTTCGACGGGCTCAACACGAATGGAGCACCTGATCGATCCATGCGCAGAGGTCCGATAAGATCTGTTGACGTTGCGGTTCATTGAACAACTCGTGGTAGAGGCCCTCATACCGTCGGAAGGTGACGAGTGAATCCGCTGCCCGTTTCGAAAATTCAGCAGCCGCTTCCGGGTCGCAGACCTCATCGGCGCCGGCCTGCATGAGGAGGCAAGGGATTTTTAGCTGCGTAGCCAGCTGCATCGACTGCTGCATTGCGTGACGGAGCGCGAGGGCGCAACGGGCGGTGATGACGTGGTGGACCAGGGGGTCCTTCACGTAAGCCTCGACCACTTGCGGGTCACGGCATAGCAGGCGTGGATTGACGCCGTTTCCGAACGAGGCGGTCGGCGCGATGCGAGCGACGCCGGTTACCAAGGCAACCTTCAGGGGAGGAGTTTCGTGGGTGAGCCTCAACGATGGAGAAGAGGCGGCGACAGCTCGAACTTCATCCGGATAGGTGGCGGCAAAGGAGAACACAATCAAACCCCCCAAGCTGTGTCCGATGAGGATCAACGGGAGTGAGGGGACTGCCGCATGGGCTTGCAGGGAAAACTGGCGGAGATCCTGAACGAATTCCTGCAAGGAACGGCAATCTCCGCGCCGTCCCTCGGACCTGCCGTGCCCGCGATGGTCCAGGGCCCAGACGGAGAACCGGCGGTTGGCCAACGTTTCGGCCAATGTCACGTAACGCCCGCTGTGCTCCGCCAGCCCATGTACCAATAGACATATAGCCCTGGGCTGAGGAGCGTCCCAGCGGCGATAAAAGAGCTTCAGGCCATCGGGCGAAACCAGGTGTCCCTCTGCCGCCGCGATCGTCATCAAACCGGCATTATATCACCCATCTTGATACATCACCTCGATTTGCGAGGCGTAGCGTTCGGCGATGACGCGTCGTTTGACCTTCAGGGTGGGGGTCAACTCTCCGCTTCCCAGCGTAAACGGCTCCGGCAGAATGGTGATCTTCTTGATCTGCTCGAAGGGGGCCAGGGTTTGATTCATTTTCTGAACACGTTCCCACAGGAAAGAGAAGATCTCCGGCTGGCCAGCCAGTTCTTTAGGCAACTTCTCAAAATTCGGAACGATCAAAGCGGTCAGATATTTTCTGCGATCCCCGATGATGACGCAGTCGGCGATGTGCGGATCCGATTTGAGGCTGGCCTCCAGGTTTTGCGGGGCGACCATCTTGCCTCCGGAGGTCTTGATGAGGTCTTTCTTGCGGTCGGTGATCGTCAGGAACCCGTCGTGGCTTAAGAGACCCACGTCGCCGGTACGAAACCAGCCCTCCGCGTCGATGGCCTCGGCGGTGGCCGCTGAATTCTGGAAGTAGCCGCGCATCACGTGGGGGCCCCGGGTGAGGATCTCTCCATCCTCGGCGATCCGAACCTCCACTCCTGAGAGGGGAACGCCCACGGTTCCGAAGCGGAACCGGTCAGGGCGGTTCACGGCGATGACCGGAGAGGTTTCGGTGAGGCCGTATCCTTCCAGGATTAGGATCCCGGCTGCGTAGAAGAATTCAGAGATCGATTTCGACAATGGGGCGCTTCCGGAGACGCAAAAACGTATTCGGCCGCCCATCCGCTGCCGCAGTTTGGAAAAGACCAGCCGGTCGGCGATTCGATGTAAAAGGCCCAGCGTCACCGGGACCGGTTTCCCCTGCAAGATTCGCTGCGCCCTCTTTCGGCCGACTCCCAAGGCCCAATGGAAGATCGCCTGCCGCAGCTTCGGGGCCGACCGGACGGCGGCCTGCACCCTCTCATGCATCTTCTCGTAAAATCGAGGCACGCCAGTAATCACGGTGGGGTGGATCTCCAACAGATTCTCCGCGACCGTCTCGAGTCCTTCGGCATAGGCGATGGTTGCTCCAACGGAGAGGACGAAATAGTAGCCGGCCATCCGCTCGAACACGTGGGAGAGAGGGAGGAAGGAGAGGGTGAGGTCGGCTTCTCCCATTGGGAAAGATTTCTGAACAGCCCGGCAATTGCTCAGGAAATTGTCGTGCGTCAGCATGACCCCCTTCGGCAGGCCGGTGGTGCCGGAGGTGTAAATGATCGAGGCGAGATCGTTCGCCTGAATCTTTTGGCGGCGCTCGGGGAGCGCCGCCTTCTGGGCCGGATGGGCGGTGATTCCTAGCCCAAGAAGTTCTCCCAGCCACCACACCCTCGGGCCGGAAACGCGGTAGGGGGCGTCGAACAGGATGATCTTCAGATCCAGCTCTTTCTGAAGGTGGACGATCTTTCCCATGAGCTCCGGATTGGAGGCAAACAGCAGCCGGGCTCCGGAATCCCGCAGGATGTGTTCGATCTCCTGCGGGGTTAAGGTCGTGTAGATCGGCACCGTTGCGGCCCCGACGCTCAAGATGGCCAGATCGGCGATGGCCCACTCCGGCCGATTCTCCGAGAGGATCGCTACACGGTCACCGATTTGAACCCCCAAATCGATCAGGCCGAGGGCAGCTTCCTCCACCGCCTTCTCAAGCTCATTCCAGGTAATGTCCCGATAGAGCCCCGCCTTCTTCATCTTCATCACCGTGCGGGGTCCGTAGGTTGAGACCTGCGCTCGGAACATCTGCGGAATGGTCGTCCACGTCATTATGGGCACCTCGCTTGATCGGTGACGTTCACCCTCTCTGACCTTCGATTTGACGAAACGCAGCCCTCTTCCTGATCCAAGACCGGTTTGAAATCGTAAAGGAAGTTTGATTTGGAGGTGTAGCTTCTATTCCCCAGAAGGGGGAATCCCCCGCCCAGGTATTGGTTGAAGATGATCCGGAACGTGTTGACCGGCGAGATCTCTTCGTAGAGAGAGGAGTAATCTTTATCCGGGAAGTAATAAGCATTGAGGATGGCGATCCGCTCCCGAAGGTATTGTTTCTCATCTCCCTTCGCATGGAAGCCTGGGCCGTGGTCGGATTGCAAGACAATGATCGGCGGACTGGGAGAGTTCTTCAAGATTTGCTCAATGGCGGCTTGCACCTTCCCGGTAATGAAGGACAATTGATCTGTGTATCTTTGAGCGTATGCTTGCCAATCCAGCGTCTCATCTGGAGTAAAGGAGAACCTTCTTGGGAGAAAGGCCGGGTGTCCCTCTTTGTCGAAGATGTAAGGTGGATGAGGGCAAACGATGTGTGCAAAGACAAAGGTCGGTCCCTCCAGCCTTGTGGCCCTGGGCAGGTGCTCCAGCGTATAGAGTATCCGCAGGCGGTGCAGCTTGCGCTGAAGGTCATAGGACTTGAGCAAGGCCGGGATGGCGGTTGTGTTCAGAAGCTCATTCTGGAAGCCGGTCAATCCCAACGGTGGGGTCAGATACACGTCGGCATTCCGGATCTCCGTGCCGGATACCCCTGTTGAGAAAGAGACAAGGGTGTAACCAGCCTGTTTCAAGAAACGCAGAACCGCTCCGTATCGGATCAGTCTCTGAAAAGGAAGGAGGTTTTTTGAGTTGGGTCCCATCAGTGTCGCCAAAGAGTCGAGGTAACTCATGTTCATGGAACTGGAAAGAGAGGTCAGGGTATTCGCATAGTTGGGCCGGCTCAGGGAAGCGACGTAGAACCCCTTCTCTTGCAGCCAGCGGATGAACGGGCTGTTGTCGTAATGGTAGACCTCCTCCAGGACATCGGCCCTGGCATATCCGTCCAGGATGATGTAGTAGATGTCCGGTAGACGTTGATTGGGTTGGGGTCCTGCAGGTTGGTCCGGATGCTCCTGAAGTGCCGGAATGAGGTGGTGTCCATCGATAAAATTCCAAGAGCCATAGACCAGAGAGAATAAGATCAATAAGGCCGAGGTCGCATTGAGCTGTAGGGTTAAAACATTCAAGAATCCCCGCATTCGAAAGAGGAGAAGCACTCCCATGAGGAAGAACGCAATCCATAGGGATCCCAGATCTTTGTGACCGGCGATCTGAAATGGACCCAGCGACCACCCCTGAACGATATCCAAGGCGTGCCCGTAAGAAAAGAAAAGGAAGAGGGTCAGGGAGGTCATGGCCGCGGCTCGTTGGGGATCGCGGATCCAAAGAGAATAGAATCCCCAGGTTAGAAGGGCCCCTGTCATCGTTAATGTCAGCGGCAGCCACAGGGAACGGAGAGACAAATCATCGGCGTTGCAGGCGAAGAGGAACAACGTGGGGAAGAGGCCAAAGAAGATTGGATGAAACAGGCGTTTCCGGGCCGCGCTCATGAGGTTCTCTCCATCAGATACAAGAGGCGCTCTGTTCCCTGGATCTTCTCGGTTCGGCGGGTCGTGAAGAGGGCGCCGAGGCATCTCTCAAATCCCTCTCGGGAATAATCCGGAAAGATGTCGTCGCGATAGGCCAGCAGGCGTTGAACCTGAGGATCTTCCTTCGGGATGAATTCGATGATGAGCCAGCGGCCGGCCTTAGCCAGCAGATCTGCAATTCTCTGCAGCGGCACATTGTTGGCAATGGCCAGATGATGAAGAAGGGCTAAGGCCAGAACCAGATCCGCCGGTCCGCGATCCATCCAAGAGGACCGTTCCTCATGGGCCCAGCCTAAACCCGGGCTGGGGTTGGCCAGGTCGATGAGAAGGGGCAGCAGGTTCTTCTCCCCGGTGCGAACGCATTCCTGGAAGTTTCGTTCGACGCAGGCAGCGTCGCTGTCAATCGAGATGGTCAGAATCCCGCGAGAGCTGATCATTCGGCTGAACAGCCCGGTGTTTGCGCCGAGGTCCCAGGTCAGGCGTGGAGGCGGACGCAGCTGATCCAGGAACTGCCCGACGAGACGCCTCTTCTGTTCCAACGCCTCCGGCCCGTAATCGCTTTGCTGGTAATAGGCCTCCCAACCGGTGGTGTTGCGAGGTTGCCATCTCAGAGAATCAACGGCCCCTTTCAGATGATCGATCAATCCAACAAATGCCCGCCGGTCCATGCGGGGAGGATTTTTGGGAGGGGGTTGATCTCCCAAACGTTGTTGGGCCTTGGCGTGGAGATGGAGGTGCAGGAACAGGGCCGGGGACAGCCAGGCGCTGATGGGCAGCAGCGAGTCCGCCAGGTCGAGCGGAACGCCAGCGGGGTCGATCTGGAGCAGGCGTCCGAGTCGGACATCCCGTCGGCTCATCAATGCCAGCGGGGCCAGGAACTGCTGACAGAATTGCCGATAGGCAATCCACGGCCTTCCCTCCGAGTACCTCTCGAAGGATAAGGAATCGATGAAGATGGGCTTGCCGTTCAGGAACTGGACGTTGGAGGCGCTGGCATCTTTGAGTGACATGCCGGCCTCCAAGGCCCTTCGCTGGATTTTTAGGGTCAGCAACGCCGCCTCCTTGAGCTGGCTGAAGCACCATTCGTACGGGTGTGAGATGAAGGGGATCCGTTCAGGACGGATCACTCGATAGGCGCAGTCCGCCCGCAGGGGCGGCGCATCGACCTCTGCATGCGGCACGAGCCAGGAGGATTCGGTCAGCTCCCGATAGAGCCCGGACTGCATCAAATGATCATAGAAGGCGCCGTAGGAACGGTTGACCTGGCGATAGAGGATCCCCTCGCGGGTGAAGAGGAATCCGCTCGGGTCTCGAAAGGAGGATGGCAGTGTGCCCCCTGCGTTCATCCCGGGGAAGAAGGCCCCTTCTTCTGAGAGCGATTCGATCGTTGTCGAAAGAAATCTCGGATCCTCGACCAATACACCTTTGCTGTGTAGGCTGTTCCAAGCAGGCCTGCGATGAGTAACTGAAAGAGAAAGCTTCCGCTGCCGGGATCTAAGTAGGCGAGCATCTCAGCGATCTTGGAATTTCGGCTGGCGTTTCTCCAAGAAGGCCTTCAATCCTTCCTGCATGTCCTCGGTGGCGCACAGCTCGCCGAACAGCTGTGCCTCCAGTTTCAAGGCTTGGTCGAGCGGCATGCTCACCCCCTCGCGTGCCAGGTGCAGGATCCGCTCAATGGCCGGCCGGCTTTTTCCGGCGATTTTCTTCGCCAGCCCCATCGCCTGCTTCATGACGTCCGCTTCCGGCAAGGCCCTGCTGATGAGACCCATCGCCTCCGCCACCTTTGCATTGATCATCTCCCCGGTCAGCATCAGTTCCAACGCCTTGGAGAGACCGATCAGGCGGGGTAATCGTTGCGTCCCGCCGAAACCGGGAAGGATCCCCAGATTGATCTCCGGCTGTCCGAACCGGGCTCGCTCGTTGGCGATCCGGATCGTGCAGGCCATCACCAGCTCATTGCCGCCGCCGAGGCAATGGCCGTTGATGGCGGCGATGGTCGGGATCGGAAGCTTCTCAAGTTTCCCGATCACCATCTGGCCCAACCTGGAGGCCTCAGTTCCTTCCGCGGCCCCCTTGAGGCCGGCGATCTCCTTGATGTCGGCGCCGACGATGAAGAAGGTTCCCGCCCCGGTCAAGATCAGCACCTTCACGTTTGGATCCTTGGCCACGCCGTCCAGGAAGCCGTTGATTTCCGTCAGCACCGCCTTGGAGAGGAGATTGGCCGGCGGGTTGCTGATGGTCAAGGTGCAGACCTTCTCCTCGATGGAAACGCCCAGATACTGATAATCAGCCATAATTCCTCCTGATTTTAGTAGCTAAAGAAGCCGCGCTTCACCTTTACGCCAAGGTGGCCCGCGTTGCGCATCGTGCGCAGCCGGTGCGACGGATGGAAACGGAATCCGAGTTCTTTCGTAAAGCGATCCAACTGGTCCACCAGCGCGTCGATCCCCATCGCGTCCGCCGCGTGGAGCAGTCCTCCCTTGGAGGCGGGATAACCGAGGCCGGCCAGGACGCCGATCTCGATCTCGCTCGCCGAGGAGATCCCTTCCTGCAGGGCCAGGACCGCTTCATTGACGAGGAGCACCATCAGCCGTTCCGGCGAGAAGCGGGTCTTGGGCCGGCCCAGCTTCGCACGAAGCGCATCGATCTCCTGCTCCAGCGCCGGATCCGACTTGCCCGGGTCGGTCGGCCCCCCCTGCGAATAGTCGTAGAACCCCTTGCCCCCCTTTCGCCCGAGGCGTTTGAGTTCCTGCATCCGGACCCAGAGATCCGCCGGCTTCATCCGTTCCCCATATCCCTCCCAAAGGACCTTGCCGGCCTCGGCGCAGATGTCCAGCCCCAGCGCATCGATCAGGGTAAAGGGCCCCATCGGCCAGCCCTGTTCCTTCATCGCCTGATCGATCTCCTGCATGGAGGCGGCTCCCTCCTGAAGGGCGAGGACTGCCTCGTTGAGGTACGGCATGAGCAAGCGGTTCACCAGAAAGCCGGGGCATTCCCGGACCTTGATCGGCAGCTTCCGCAACCCCTCCGCGAAGGTGATCACCTCCTCCGCCGTCTCATCGCTGGTTTCCAAGCCGGGGATCACCTCCACCAGCTTCATCACATGCGCCGGATAAAAGAAGTGCACCCCGACGACTTTCTCCGGCCGCTTCGTCGCGGAGCCCAAGCCGGAGATGGATAAGGCCGAGGTATTGGAGGCGAGGATCGTTCCGGACGAGCAGAGCTGATCCAACGTCTTGAAGATCTCCAACTTGATCTTGATCAACTCCGGCACCGCCTCGATCACCAGGTCCACCTCTTTCAAGGGATCGTAGGTCGTGGTGGGGGTGACCAGCTTCATCTTCTCCTCCATCTCCTCCGGGGTCATCCGCTTCTTCGCCACCCGCCCTTCGTAGACCTTGCGGATGGTATTGAGCCCCCGCTGGAGGAATTCCTCGTTGACCTCCTTGAGGACCACCGGAATGCCGTTGTAGGAGATCACCTGGGCGATTCCGGCCCCCATCGTTCCCGCTCCGATCACGCCTACCTTATAGATAGCCATTCAGCGCCCTCTAAGTTTCAAAGACTAATTTTTTGATTTCAGCCATATGCGCCTCCGCCTCTTCCTCCCCGCGGCGGATGAGCTGGTCCACGCTGTAAAACTCCCACCAGTTGACTCGGGGAACGGTCGGATGCAGGGCCACGTCCGCTTGGGCGCACTGGGCCTCGGCCAGGACATATTCCATCCCCTGCATGGTGTGCATGATCACGTCGAAGATGTTGGTGTCGAGCCAGTTCCAAAAACCACGCCTGAACCGAAACTGAAAGACCTTGAACCAGCCCTGTGCATGAGCCTCCCGCGCCAGGCGGTGCCTCTCCTCCGCCAGCTCCTGGTGCCGGCGTGTGATGTCTTCCGGGCTGGGCAGGGTGTTGACCGCGATCACCTTGTGCACCCCCATCCGGTTGAGAACGTCGACGGGGACCGGGTCCAGGACGCCGCCGTCGATCAGCCACCGCCCGCGAACCTTGATCGGTTCGAAGATGGCGGGGATCGAAACCGAGGCCCGGATGGCCGGCACTACAAGCCCATCGTCCAAGACCACCAGCTCCCTGCGGTTGTAGTCGACGGCCGTCACCTTGACCGGCAGCTTCAAGTCGCGGAAGGTCTTGTGGCCCAAGTGCTTGGTCAGGTATCGGGTGATCTGCCCTCCGTAGAGGATTCCGAATTTTGGAATGGCAGGGTCGGCCAGTTTAAAAAGGGATCGCTTGGTGCGGAATTCTCCGGCAAGTTCTTCCATCTCTTTGGGAGACATGCCCGATGCCCAGAAGACGCCTAGCAGGGCCCCAATGGAGGAACCGGCCACCACATCGATGGGGATCTTTTCCCGCTCCAGCACCTTCAGGACGCCGATGTGCGAGAGCCCCATCGCTGCTCCCGAACCCAACACCAACCCCACCAGAACCTCGCCGATCTCCCGGCTGATGCGGCGGATCGCCCGGGCATACTCCCAATCGGGGTGCGCCAGCACGATCGGATGGCCGGGCGCGGTCGTGGCCTCGACCGCCGGCAGCGTCGCGTACACCTTGTGATGAAGGATGTCGCCGTGCAGCCCCTCACCGGCAGCCCCCTGCGTTGTTTCGTTGACGATGATTCGGATGCGGCTGGTCGCCTGCTGCACGGTCCTCTTGAGCTCTTCGATCACCCGGGTGGTTGCCTCCAGCTGCTCGTGCGTTCCTTCGCAGACGAGATGGATCAGGTCCGCCTGCACGAGGGCCTTAAAGACCGTTCGGTCCATCTGATGCGGCAGGTCCGTGATCACGAAGTGGTACAGATTGGCCAGGTAGGAAAGCAGGGGGCTGATCTGCGTGACGTCGGAGGAAGCGCGCGGATCGTGCGCGATGTTCAAGGTATCCAGGCCGATGCCGGAGTGCCTCA
This sequence comes from Candidatus Omnitrophota bacterium, assembly GCA_023248095.1. GTDB lineage: Bacteria > Omnitrophota > Gorgyraeia > 1-14-0-20-64-10 > 1-14-0-20-64-10 > JAHFFF01. The sequence goes on from JAHFFF010000024.1 coordinate 11,418, forward strand.
CGATGGAGGCGGCCACCTGAGCCTGATTGAAGACCGCCCCTTTCAGGCGAATGGGCGGTGGGAATTGGCTCGCCCCCAGGGCCTGGCAGACGGCCTCTCCCGTCGGGCTGAGGTCCAGCAGGATCACCCGTTTGCCAGTTTCCTTGTTCAGCGAGCAAGCCAGGTTGATCCCGTACATGGTCCGGCCCGTTCCCTTGACGGGGCTGTAGAGCGAGATGAGGGTGGACTCGAACACCCGCTTGACCGGCAGGTCTTTCTGGCGCAAGCGGCGGGACAAGGTCATGGAAAGATGGATGGCCACCTCTGGAAGCTGCTTCAGGAGCAGCTCGAAATCGGGCCGTTTGATCTTCACCAAGATCGAGTCGTTGATGGCCTGCGCGGTGACGGAGTGTGGCTCGTTGGTCAGGATCGAGATGGTGCCGAAGTAGTCGCCGGGATGCAGCACTTCCAAGGTCTCTTGCTTCTCGCTCGCGTGCTGCACGTAGACCCGTACCCGACCGGTGACCAGGCCGTAGAAGGCGTCGGCGGGATCTCCCTGCCGGTAGATGGTCTCATCCTTTTCGTACTCGGCGACCCGACAACGGTTGGCCACCAGGTCCAGTTGCTTGTCGGTGAGGGTCGTAAAAAGGGAAATCTGTCGAAGGAGCCAGCGTTTGTTGGTTGGGACGTGCGGCTGTGGACCCGAATGCGCAGCTCTCATCGCGGGCTTATGATAGCAGAGAAGCTTTCTAAAAGAAAAGCCGATAAAGGCCTCGCCATACAATCGTCGGGAAGGCCCGACGATCGGCAACCCGGCTGCCATGCCGTGTGCGTCGCACGTCGGAACTCGCACCGGGGTAGGCCCGCGGCTTTGCGCCCCCGCCTTTCGACGGGTTTGCCCTTATCGGCTACTTCAAGCGTGCCACATTCGTGGCCGGTTCGTCAACCCTCTGTCGGCAAAGCCAGTTTACTCATTCCGCCCTTTGGTCATCCAGGGAAGAACCAGGCAGAAGGCGGCAACGGCGGCGTAGGCCGCCGTGAAGGCTGGGGCGCAGCCCCACCCGAACCGGCTGACGATTCCGCTGGGGGTCAAGGTGTAGGCGTGGATCAGCCCCACCCAGGAGAAGAGGGCCAAGGCGGCCATCCAGCCGGCCGCGGCGCGGAATCTGCGCTCGAGCAAGGCGACGGTGAAGGCGGCCCAGAGCATAGAGGTGAAGATGAAGCCTCGCTCAAGGGCGATCATCCCCTGCAGCCCGAGTTGGCCGGCGAAGGCCTGCTGGCCGACTGCATAGAGAGAGGTTCCGGCGGAGCGCAGCGTCGCTTCCACCAGCGTCAATCCCCAGGCGGCCAGTGCGGGGAAAAGCCCGACGGCTACTGCCAGCGCGTGCTGCCTCGGCGTTTCCTGAAACGCCTGCGCCGTGATGATGATGCCGATCCACAGCAGAATCCCGATGCCGGCTTCAAACGGAATCCAGCGGAAGATCCATCCCATCGCGCCGAGCAGGCAGATTCCGCTGATGATCAACCCGTTCGCGATGGAGTAACCGGCTCGCGCCCCCAGCGCCTTCCAGCCGGGATGCCCGATGTAGATCGTCGTCGGGAAACAGCTGCCGAAGCAGGCCGCCGCCAGAGAACCGATCCCGTTGATCATCAGGCTGCTGCGGGTGGGATACCGGTCGCCCGCCGCCTCGGCCGACTCCAGATTCTGCAGGGAACCGATCACGTTGAACAGCCCCATCGGGATGATGATGGAGATGTAGTCCAGCGGGTATCCGCTGCGCAGGCCGGCCCATAGCTCAGCGCCGGTCCAATGCAGCCCTTGGAAACTCAGGCCGCTCGGCAGGGGGACCGAGTTGGCCATTCCAAGGTGCCGGAAGAAAAACCCAAGCACCGTTCCGGCCAGCAGAGCCGCCAATCCGCCGGGAATTCCAAGCGGCAGCCGCGCATGAGAGCAATACTGCAGCAGCAAGATGCCCAGCGGAAGGATGGCCAGCGTGGGCCTCTCGAAGATCCGGAAGACAAACTCCATCGAGATGAAGGTCACCGCGATTCCTGCCAAGGCGCTGAGCATGGCTGCCCGCGGGGTGATCCGGCGGATCCAATCCCCGACGAAGGCCCCACCGATTTCAATCACCGCTGAGCCGAGGCAGGCCATCAGCCCCACCTTCCATGCGAGGATTGGATCATGGGTCGCCTGCACGACTGGAAGCATCACGAAGAAGATGTATCCAAAGAGGCTCACGGTGTTGATGCCGTAGGGAAGGGCCGTCACATCCTTCCGTCCGGTGAGGGCCGCCAGCCGCCGGGCCTGAAACGCGTAGGCGACGTTGCCTAGCAAGATGGAAATGGCCGCCCCCGGCAGGATCGTCCCCAACACCAGGCTGGCGGGGAATTTCAGCAGGCCGGTGCAGAGGGTAACGATCAGCATGAGCTGAATCAGGTTGTCGATGAACAGCCCGAAGAAGCCGTCCAGGTCCCGCTTGACCCACCAGGGATAATGCGTCATGCGTAGCCGAGTTCCCGCAGGCGCTGCGGGTCCTTGCGCCAATTCTTGGCCACCTTGACCCAAAGGTCCAGGAAGACCGGTTTATCCACCAAGATCTCGATCTCTTTTCGGGCAGCCTGCCCAATCCGCTTGAGCAGGCTGCCTTCCTTTCCGATCAGGATGATCTTCTGGCTGTCCCGTTCCACATAGACCGTTGCGCGGATGTAGATCTTCGCACCCCGGGTTCCTTCCCGCCACTCCTCCACCAGGACCGCGACGGCGTGAGGGACCTCTTCGTGCGTGAACAAAAGGGCTTTCTCCCGGATCAGCTCCTGCGCGAGTGTCCGGACCGGCCGGTCGGTGACTTGATCCGCTGGATAGAGCGGCGGTCCTTCGGGCAGCGCGGCAACGAGAGCCTCCAGCAGTTGTTGCGCGTTATCTCCTTCGACGGCCGAGATCGGGAAGATTTCCCGGAAGGGGTACAGGCGCTTGGCCTCGTCGATCTGCGGCAGGATCTGCGGTTTCTTCGCCCGGTCCACCTTGTTGATCGCGAGAAATGCCGGCACGGCCCCTGCACCCGGCGCCGGTTTTACCCTTGGCAGAAGCCGGAGGATCTCCTGATCACCGTCCGTCAGCCCTAAGGTAGCTTCCGTCACCATGAGCAGCGCGTCCGCCTCCGCCAGCGCTTCGCGGGCCGCCTGGATCTGGTGCTTGCCCAGCAGCGTTTTCGGCCCGCGGTAAATCCCCGGCGTATCGAGGAACAATAATTGCGCGTTGGGCAGGGTGAGGATCCCCAGCAGCCGGTCCCGGGTCGTTTCCGGTTTGGGCGAGACGATGGCGATCTTCTGCCCGAGGAACCGGTTCAGCAGCGTTGATTTGCCCACATTCGGCCGCCCGAAGATTGCCACCGTTCCGCAGCGATGAACCGCGGGCCCTTGGGAGTCCGGCTTATTCATGCGATCGCTCGGAATGCTTGGCCAGCCAATCAGCAACGTCCTGGGCGGTGACTTGACGTCCGGTGATCTTA